>JAZRGD010000071.1:0-14027 GCA_045644045.1 Eubacteriales bacterium | reverse complement strand
AGAAGCTGGCGGTGCTGGCAAGCCTTGCGGCGGAGGGCAAGCGGATGGCCTTCGTGGGAGACGGCATCAACGACTCTCCCGCCTTAGCCGCATCGGCGGCGGGCATTGCCATGGGGCTTGGCGGTACGGATGCCGCCGTGGAGGCGGCGGACGCGGTGCTTCTCGACGATTCCCCCATGGGGGTACCCACGGCCATTGCCCACGCCAGACGCACAAGGCGCATCGTGTGGCAAAACATCGTCTTTTCCCTTGGGGTCAAGGTGGCGGTGATGGCCCTCAGCTTTTTGTCCGTCACGGACATGTGGGCGGCGGTCTTTGCCGACGTGGGGGTGAGCGTGGTCGCCATTCTCAACGCCACGCGCGCTTTTCGGATGAGGAGATAAATGGGAAGAGCAATGAGTGAAAGGTACGGTACAGTCCTTTTGTTCTTGTTTGGCTGTGGCTTTGTATGCACCGCCCGCTTTTGACTTTATCTTGACACGGCCTGCTTTTTAGTGTATAATGTTATTGGTACAGGAAAAACAGAATCTGACACAAGGGAGGAGAACGGTATGAAAGTGTTTAAAAGTGTATTGAGCATCCTTTTGGTTTTTGCCATGCTGATGGGTCTGGTCGCTTGTATGGATGTGCAGGATATTCCGAGCCCGCCGGACGACGTCGAGACACCGGACACCGGTGAGACACCCGATAACGGCGAGACACCCGATGAGGACGACACAGGCTTGAATGGCGGCGAGCTGATCGACGGAAACTGGGCGGGCCTTGATTTCAAGGACGCGACCCTGACGGTCAGTGTCTCTGTTAACAACCCCACCGAGGTGGGCTTTAAGAACGCGGGCGTATATACGAGAGGCCCCGACACGCCCTCTCAAGAGACGGTGCAAAAGAAGGTCCTGGCCCGCAACAAAAAGGTGGCGGATGACCTGAACGTCACGCTGGAGTACCAGACCACCGATTTTGACTACGACCTGATCCTCTATCATCTGGAGACGCTGGTATACGGTGACCCCACGGATGCTCCCGACATCTACAACAATGACGTTTACAGCTTGGCGCAGGCCATGCTGAACGGCTACCTTTGGAACGTGACCGATCCGGGTCTCGATGGCAACGGTAACGAGGTGACCGGCTACTTTGACTTCTCACACGAGGCTTGGTACAAGGAATATATGGAGGGTGCCACCTTCTCCAAGGATAAGCAGTATTTGCTGGCGGGCGACTACAACATCGACATTATGCGCTTCGCTCACGTGCTGCTTGTCAACACCGATCTCTTTGATGCCACCTTCAGTGGCTTGACCGAGGCGGATGGCTGGGGCTTTAACACCTACGAGTCCGCTTGCAAGTTTATTGAGGACACGGGCCGCTGGTTCTACGACGACATGATCGCCCTGTCGGCCATCGCCCACAACGACGCGGGCGGAAGCACCATCGGCAAGACCGACATAAACGACGCGCAGATCGGCCTTTGCCTCAACGACTTAGCATCGCGCGTTGTAATCAGTGGCAGCGGCGTTTCGGCCTACGAGTGGACCAAAAACGGCAAGAAGTGCGCTCCCGGTGAGGGCAAGCCTGCCTTTGTGACCGATACCACCAATCTGGTAAAGCTGGGCTTCAAGTATACCGAGCTGTACAACGCCAAGGGCGTCATCGGCGGAGGCAGCCTTTCCGCTGTTGATTCCGTTCAGCTGTTCATGGAAGGCCAAACCGTTATGACGTTGGCGACGTTAGGCGAGATGGAGACCGAGCAGCTGAAAAACACCCGCTTTACGCGCGGCATTCTGCCCTTTCCCCGCTATTCTTCCGAGCTTGACGGTATCACCGCCGTTGTAGACGACTCGGCTGAGGTGGATTGTATCTTAGGCAATACGTCAAGCTTTGCTATGGCCTCTGCCTTCTTGCAGTACGTGAACGAGCTGAGCAGCGAGGTCCTTGATGCCTATTATGAGGACGTGCTGAAGATTGAGTATGATGATGATAGCAAGGGTGCGAGAGCCATGATCGACTTAGTGCATGACACCGTCGACTCACCCTTTGATTCCGTGATGAGCGATAGCGTGTTCGCGCAGGCCGGTGAATACGGCGAGAAGCAACTCTACCAATATTTTGAGGACGACGCGATGGCCAACCGTTCTTCCACCATCACCTCCGCCTACGACATCATCCGCGGCGCGCTGCAGGCACGGCTTGAGATCATGCTGGCGAAATTCAGAAAAATGCAATAATGTGATGAAAAAACCGAATGGCAGCCGAAGGGCTGCCATTCGTTATTTTATCGATTTAACAGATAGATTGCGACCGTCAGCACAGAGGCAAAGGCCACCCAGAGAAGATAGGGGATCTGTAAATAGGCGGCAGGGGGGCTGACCTTGCGGTAGTAGTAAATCGTTCCTGCCACAAGAAACAGAAGAAACAAGATCCAAATCGAAGCGAACAGGAAAGCGCGCAGACCGAAAAAGATAAGGCTCCAGGTGAAATTCACGAAGAGACTGACCCCGAACAGCACGAGACCGTCGCGGGCGGCGGTGGGGTTCTTTTCCTTGCGGTTATACACCAGGGCGGCACTGATACCCATAAGGATGTAAAGCACCGTCCAGACGATGGGAAAGAGAATGGCGGGCGGCGCAAAGGATGGGGTCATGATCTCGCCGTAGACGTTCATGGCATCACGGGTCAGAAAAGCAGAAAGCGCCCCCACGCCCAGCGACAGGGCAATAAAGAAAACGAAGGGTTTGATTTTTTTCCACATAAAATTGCTCCTTTCGGTTTTTAGCATTGTATGCGGCGAGAGGGAAAAACATGTGAAAAAAGAAAAAGAACAAGAAAGAAGACAAAGCTTTTTCTTGCTCTTTTTTTATGCTTTTATGCGCCCGCGGCGCAATTCATGGGGACACCCAATTCATGCCACCGCGTGGCAATTCACGCAACCATTTGGTTGCAATTCACCGATTTTGTTCTCCCCAAAGGAGAACAAAATCATGCGCCCAAGCGCTTTTCGAGGCGAGCGCGGATGGCGCGGATGAAGCCCTCGGAGTTGACGGCCTTGGCGGTGAAGCCCGGCTCCACGAGACCCACCAGGTCCTTGGTCATCACACCATCGTTCAGGGTGTCGATGCAAGCACCCTCGAGGGCATCGGCAAAGGCGACGAGGCCTTCAAGACCGTCCAGCTCGCCTCTCTTGCGCAGTGCGCCCGACCAGGCGTAGATGGTGGCCATGGGGTTGGTGGAGGTCTCTTCCCCCTTGAGGTGCTTGTAGTAGTGACGGGTGACGGTGCCGTGGGCGGCCTCGTACTCAAACTTGCCGTCGGGGGAGACGAGAACGGAGGTCATCATGGCGAGAGAGCCGAAGGCGGTGGAGACCATATCGCTCATCACGTCGCCGTCGTAGTTCTTGCAGGCCCAGATGTAGCCGCCCTCACTGCGAATGACTCTGGCAACCGCGTCGTCGATGAGGGTATAGAAGTAGGTGATGCCCGCCTCCTCAAAGGCGGCCTTGTATTCGTTGTCGTAAATTTCCTGGAAGATGAGCTTAAAGGTCTGGTCGTACTGCTTGGAGATGGTGTCCTTGGTGGAAAACCACAGGTCCTGCTTCGTAGACAGGGCATATTTAAAGCAGGAGTGAGCGAAGGAGCGGATGGAGGAGTCCTTGTTATAAGAGCCTTGAAGCACGCCCGCGCACTCAAAGTCGTACACCGTCTCGCGGAAGGTCTCCTTGCCCTCCTTGTCGGTAAAGACCAGCTCCGCCTTGCCCTCTGCGGGCACGCGGTACTCGGTGGCCTTGTAGATGTCGCCGTAGGCGTGACGGGCGATGGTGATGGGTCGCTTCCAATTCTTCACCACGGGGCGGATAGAATCAATGAGAATGGGAGCGCGGAAAACGGTGCCGTCCAGAATGGCGCGGATGGTGCCGTTGGGGCTCTTCCACATCTCGGTGAGGTTGTATTCCTCTACTCTTTGCTTGTTGGGGGTGATGGTGGCGCACTTGACGGCCACGCCGTACTTCTGGGTGGCGTAGGCGGAGTCAAAGGTCACCTTGTCCTTGGTTTTTTCTCTTTCGGGGAGACCCAGGTCGTAATACTCCGTCTTGAGGTCTACGAAGGGAAGAAGGAGCTCGTCCTTGATCATCTTCCAGAGAATACGGGTCATTTCGTCCCCGTCCATCTCCACGAGGGGGGTGGTCATTTTGATCTTTTCCATGTTTCAATACCTCCGAAAATAGGAAAAATGTGTATTTGGCGCAGGGCCGTTCTATATTGTAGCAGATTTCTTGATAAGAAGCAAGGGGGGAGGGAGAGATTTTACAAAATTCTCCCTTTCCTCTTCTTTTTCTTTTTCTCCTCGCTTGGCAGGGCTGCCGTCTCCGCGCGCGTAAGCGTATAGGTGGGGGTGAAGTGGGCTTCCGCCTTCATCATCATATAACGGAAGTTCAGCTTGTCCTTGAGGAACTCCACGATGGGGCGCTCGGGTGTGGGGGGGAGGCTCGCGCCCATCAGCTTTTGCACGAAATCAAAGCCGGGTGTTTCCGAGAGGGTCAGGGTATAGTCTTCTTTTATCTTACGGAACACCAGCCGTCTGGTGGAGGCCAGCTCGGGGAAGTGAAGCACCACCTTTAAGATGGGATGGCGGTCTTCGTCCTCGGCAAAGGCGTAGGACGCCGCCGTGCGATAGAGCTCCCCCTTGACGGCGATCTCGCCCGTTTCGTAGCGATGATGCCCCGCAGAGAAGGCGATGGTGTCCTCGCCCTCGGTGAAGGAAAGGGTGAGACGGTGCTTGTCCTCTGCCGTCACCGTCAGACGGGAGATGCCCACGCCGTGGTTGTTCTGGCACAGGCGGGTGACGAGAGGGAGAATGCCGCCGTTGTTTTTGGGAAGGGTGTGTTCTCCAAGAAGGGCGGGAAGGACGAAGCCGCGACGGCCGCGCTTTTCCTCCTCGTCCACTCCGTGGGGGATCCAAAGGGAATCTTTGCAAAACCGCTTTTCCAGCCGTCTTAAGGAAAGCAAGGGAAGAAGGGGCGCGCGGCGGATGGGAGAGACCCTCTTTCCCACCAGGGCGCAGAGGATGACGTTCAAGGTCTTGCCGTCCTGGAACATGGTGGTCTCGCCTGCGGTCAGCACGACCACGGTGTTCAAGGCGGGGGAGACCCAGACGTTTTGACCCAGCATTCCGTTGAGCAGATAGCTGCCGTCCTCTCTGTGAAGCCAAAGGTGGCGGCCGTAGTCAAACCGCCCGATGTCCTCGGGAACCAGCCCCGTGGGGGTGACCATGTGACGGATCCATTTTTCGGAGACCAGCCGCTTGCCGCCGTACCTGCCCTCGTTCAGAAGGAGCTGACCCACCTTGGCCATGCTGTACGGGGAGAGATAAAGCCCCCAGCCGCCCTTTTCCACTCCCTTGGGGCATTCCTCCCAATAGGCGTCGCGGATGTCAAGGGGCTTCCACAGCCGCTCGGTGAGAAAATCGGTCAGGGAGCCGCCCGTCAGGCGATGGACGATGGCGGAGAGGATATAGCTGTTCATGCTGTTGTAGGAGAAGACCTTGCCGGGCTCAAACCTGACGGTAGACTCAAAATAGGATTTGGCGTAATCCGTTTCCACCGCCGCGCCCACCTCGGCAAAGGTGACGCCGCTGGTCATGGTGAGCAGATGCTCTACCGTCAGGGAGCGCAGACGGGTCTGCAGGACGTTGGGCGTATGCTCGGGGAAGAAACGGTATACCTTGTCGGAGAGGGACAGCCTTCCCTCGTCGATGAGCATGCCCACGGCAAGGGCGGTGACCGTTTTGCACATGGAAAAGGTGGCGTGGGGCATTCCCGTGTCGTAGCCGGCCGCCGAGGCGTCAAAGAGACATTTTCCGTTCGTAATCACCAGACAGGAATGGATCCCCGAGGTGAGGGTGCCCGACAGCTCCTTCAGGGTAGACAGAAGCAGACGGGTATCCATGCCAACGCGGTCGGGGGAGGAGCGGGGGAAGGGATTTTCCGCCCTCGTTTCGTGACGGAAGGTCTTCTGGGGGTAAAAGGGGATGGGGGAGGCGTCGGTCTTCTCCTTGATGACCGTTTCGTATAAAAAGCGAGCGGCGTTGGCCGTATTGATCAGATCCATGGGGTTCTCCCTTCCGCGCCACGGGCGGCGCGTTTTTCGTTTTTCGTTTCCGTCAGGACAGACGGGCGAGGAAGGAGGCGTACTCCTCCTCGGTATAGAGCAGGTTGAGTGCTTCTAAGAGTGCGTCCGCCGTCATATCGGGGGGGAGGTCCAGCAGCGCGCAGAGCGCGCGCCGCCGCTCGGCGGCACCGTCTCTGCCCGAAAGACCGTCGGTGTAAAGGCGCGCCTTGGTGAGACCGCCCTTTTCCTTTTTCGGCGCGTCGGTGGCAAAGGGGGCAAGGATGGCTCGGAGGAGGGAGGCGTCCATGCCCTCCACCCCCAGGGTGCCTGCCTTTCCTGCCTTTGCTTTGCGCCGCTCCTTGCCCTTGATGGCGGGAATATAGAGATTCGTGACCTTGTCCTTCGGGAGGATGCCCGACAGGAAGGAGCGGATCTGTCTTCCGCCGCCGTCGGGATCGGTCAGCACGATGACTCCATGCTCCTCGCACAGGCGGCGGAGAAGGGTCGCCTTTTCCTTTTGGTTGAACAGGGAAAAGCCCCCCGTGGTGAGGATGTGCCCCTCCACCACGGCGGAAAGCGCGATCTTGTCATACTTGCCCTCCACGATAATGGGGCGGTCAACGCGTAGCTTTTCCATGGCTTTTTCATGCCTTTTCGCAAAGGCTTCCTTTTTACGAATTTTACAAATTTTGTAAACTAACGGTTATAAATTTTTCTTGTGATCGCAGATCTCGCCCAAGGGACAGCCCTCGCAAGACGGGGCGCGGGCGGTGCAGACCTCTCTGCCGAAAAAGACGATGCGGTGACAAAAATCACTGCTTTCCTCGGGCGGCAGAAGGGGCGTGAGCAATTTTTCGATCTTTTGAGGATTTTTTTCGCTTTCGGGGTATGCCCCAAGCCGTCCGCAGATACGGATGAAATGGGTGTCCGTTACCACGGCGGGCTTGCCGTACACGTCACCGAGAAGCAGATTGGCGATCTTTCGCCCCACACCCGGGAAGGAGAGAAGTCCGTCCATGGTGTCGGGCAAAACGCCGCCGTGCTTTTCTATGAGGAGACGGGACGCTTCCTTTAGATCCTTGCCCTTGGTGCGGTGAAGACCGCAAGGGCGTACCGCCTCGCACAGCTCGTCCGGGTTGGCGTTCGCCATGGCCTCGGCAGTTGGATATTTTGCAAACAATTCTTTACAAACCTCGTTGACACGGGCATCGGTGCATTGGGCGGAAAGACGGCCCATCACCAGCAGTCGCCAAGGGTCGCCGCCGTATTCGAGGGCGCAGACGGCGGTGGGATAGCGGTCTTTGAGAAGGGCGACGGCGCGGGTCATTTTGGCTCGTTTTTCTTGCTTTTCAATGAGAGAAGCGAGAAGGGCGACGGGCAGACCGATCACGTTGTCCATGTTGCCCTTGTAGGAGGCCACCAGCTTGCCGCCTTTTCCTTGAATGCCGTAAGCACCCGCCTTGTCCATGGGCTCGCCCGTTTTTACGTAGCGGCGGATCTCTTTTTCGGTGAGGGGGCGGAAGGTCACGTCGGTGACCTCGGCGGCGGACAGGATCACCCCACCGAGGGAGACCGCCACGGCGGTAATGACCTGATGGGTCGTGCCCGACAGGAGGGTGAGCATTCTTACCGCATCCTCGGCGTCCGTCGGCTTGCCGAGGGCCTCGCCCTTATAAAAGACCAAGGTGTCAGCCCCCACCACGACGTCGGCAGGGTCGGCGTTTTTCGCCCCCGCCTCCGCCTTGCGGGTGGCAAGTACCCGTACCGCCTCGGTGGGCGGCAGGTCGGGCAGGGTCTCGTCGGTTTCGGTGGAGGTGGCGATAAACTCCCGTCCTAACTGTTGTATCAGCTCGCGGCGGCGAGGGGATTTGGATGCAAGTATCAGCATAATATTGTTCCTCTTTGAAAGGGTCGTTTTAAACGGTGGTGACGCTGCGGCGCACCGAGATGGGGAGACTTTCTCCCTTTTTGTAGGCGGCAAGAACGCGCGAGACCTCTTCCGCCGTTTCCACGGTGAAGATCATGTGGTGTCCAAGGCCTTCCGTCTCGTGACGGCGGTCGCCAAGGTAGGTAGGCAGACTGTTGAAGATCAGGGTGCGGTGCGGGTATTCTCTTAACATCGGGAAGGAGACGCCCCGCCTGTCCGTGAGACGGGCGCATCCACAGCTCTCGCAACCGAAATTCTCCTTGGCGAAGCAACGCTCGGTGAGCATAAGGGGCAGCCGCCCGTACACCGTGACACTGCCGCCGCCGATGCGACGGGAGGCAGAGGAAGGAAGCTCGGGAGAGAAGATAAGGCCGCATAGACCAAGGGCGCGAAGCCTTGCGGCACTGCGCTCGTTGGTGACGTTGAGGCGCAGGTCTCCAAAGGGAATGAGCCCTGCTTCCTTGGCAAGAGAAATGCCGCCGAGAGAGGAGACGAGGGCGTGTGTCACGCCCTCCGCTCTGTATTTTTTCAGAGCGGCGAGGACAGCCTCTTCCTCGCTGTCAAAGCAGACGGGGGGAAGCAGAACGCCGTTTGGCGTTTTCTTCCTTTTCTCGCCCAGGGCGAGGAAGGAGAGGAAGGTGAGGTCAAGGACGGATGTGTCCGTGGCATCAAATACCCGCGCGTCGTAGAATACCGCCGTCTTTAAAGGGGAAAAGGGCGGCGCATCTGCTTCGGGCAAGGGGAAAATGGGATTTTCCACCCCAGCGCGAAGGGTGTTTTGTAAACTGTCGGTTGCTTTTCTGCGGAGTGCGTTTTGCGCCGACACGGGAAGAAAGAGACCGTCTTCCAAGGTCAGCTCCATTTCTTCCATCCTGAAGGGTGTGCCGCCGCATTTGGAAAGACGCTCCCTGACTCCCTCTTCGGTGAGTGCCGCTTCTCTCGCCGCCTGTGGTACGTCGCCCGTCACGGTGACGGTATGCGCCCCAAGGGTGAGAGTGAGGGTGGCGGGGGTGTCCTTTTTTAAGCAGGCGCGGGCGTGGATGGGAACGGAAATGGGGGTGAAGGGCCGTGCCCCTTCGGTGAGGCGAGAGGCTTCCTTGTCCGCTTCCCGTCTGATGCCCGTCATGTGGGAAAGCCGACCTGTGAAATAGCCGTCGGTAAAGCCGTCGCGGGAGAAGATGCGCTCCAGCTCCCGCATTTCGGCGGCGGTGGCGGCGCGCCCCTCGTCAAGGAGACGGCGAAAGATGCGTGTGACTCCGTACACGTAGTCGGGGCTTTTCATTCTGCCCTCGATTTTAAGAGAGGCGACGCCCATCTCGATCAGCTTCGGAATATGCGTGGCAAGGCACAGATCCTTCAGGCTGAGGAGAGGCTTGCCGTTGTAGGGCAGACGGCAGGGCTGGGCGCAATAGCCGCGGTTGCCGCTTCTGCCGCCCACCAGAGAGGAGAACAGACACTCTCCCGAATGGGAGACGCAAAGAGCACCGTGGATAAAGACCTCGGTCTCGGCCAAGGCGCGGGCGGTGACGGCGCGCATATTTTCTTCGCTCGTCTCCCTTGCCAGCACCACGCGGGAGAAGCCCATGCCGTAGAGGGCGTCGGCGGTGCGGGTGGAGTGGCAAAAGGTCTGGGTGGAGGCGTGCAGGGGCAGAGTGGGACAGGCGGCACTGACGGCGGCGGCGAGACCTAGGTCTGCCACAATAAGAGCGTCTACCCCCATTTCGTCAAGGGCACGGGCGACGCCTGTTAAATCTTCCATCTCCTTGCCGTGAACCAGGGTGTTGAGGGTCACGTAGACCTTCACCCCGTGGGCGTGGCAATAGGGGATGAGGGCATCAAGCTCCTCACGGGTGAAATTGACGGCACAGACGCGTGCGTTGGACACACCCTCGCGCAAGCCGAGATAAACGGCGTCCGCACCCGCCTCGATGGCGGCGTATAGGGCCTCGGGACTCCCCGCAGGGGCAAGCAGCTCGGGCAAGCACTCCTTCCGTCTCATTTCCGTTTCCTCCGTTTTCTTTGTGGTATTATATATCATTATACATAATTCGGACGAAGAAATAAAGGGCTTTTGGAAAAATTTTACACATTTTTCGAGAGAGGGAGGGAGAGAAAATCCGAAAAGCTCTTGACAGAAGAAAAAAAGTATATTATAATATGTAATGCAAAACAGAGAAAGGCTATGACGAAGACAGTAGCGAAAAGGAAAGCCCACAGCGAGCCGAGACGGGTGGAAGTCGGCGGTGAGTAATTTTCGGTGAAGATCCCTTCCGAGCCGCGCGTCGGAAATGAGAGTATGACGCGACGGAGGCCCTCCGTGACGGGGCGACATATCGTGGGTATGGTTAAGTGGTGCAAGGCCTTGGCCTTGTCTTGTCCGTGCAAACGGGCTTTTTGTTTTTTTGCGTGTATTTGAAAACACGAAGATCACAAATGCTTGCGGAAAGTAGTTCTTTGCTCGTCGTAGACGAACAAAGAACCGGAAGGAAAAATACGAACGGTATTTTTCGAACCTCATCCACCACCTTCGGTGGTCCCCCTTCCCCATAGGGGAAGGCTAACGCCTCACTGCGTGAGGCGCAAAAAAGCTTGCTTAAATTTACTTATATAAACTGCATTTTTCAAAACGCGGAGCGTTTTTAGCCTTCCCCTTTGGGGAAGGGGGACCGCGTTAGCGGTGGATGAGGTTTCCTCCTTCTTTTTATGAAGGCATCCTTCGGAGAGAAAACGGTGACCTGATGCCATCGCCCTCACAAAGTATATCGTATGCGCCTCGCCGAGGCAAGAAAGGAAAAGATATGTTTAAGAAAGTATCTCCCAACCTGAATTTCAAGGAGAGAGAGGCCGAGACCCTCCGCTTCTGGCAGGAGAAGAGCGTCTTCGAGAAGAGCGTGGAGGAAAGAAAGGGCGCAGATTCCTTTACCTTCTACGACGGTCCTCCCACCGCCAACGGCAAGCCTCACATCGGGCACGTTCTCACCCGTGTTATTAAGGATATGATCCCTCGCTACCGCACCATGAAGGGCTACGAGGTGGTGAGAAAGGCGGGCTGGGACACCCACGGTCTGCCCGTCGAGCTGGAGGTGGAAAAGCTTCTCGGTCATGACGGCAAGGAGCAGATCGAGGAATACGGTCTCGACCCCTTTATCGGCAAGTGTAAGGAGAGCGTCTGGAAGTACAAGGGTATGTGGGAGGATTTCTCCGACCGCGTGGGCTTCTGGGCCGACATGAACGACCCCTACGTGACCTATCACGATAGTTTTATCGAGTCCGAGTGGTGGGCGCTTAAACAGATCTTCGATAAGGGTCTGCTCTATAAGGGCTTCAAGATCGTGCCCTATTGCCCCCGTTGCGGCACCCCCCTGTCCAGCCACGAGGTGGCCCAGGGCTATAAGACGGTGAAGGAGCGTTCGGCTGTCGTCCGCTTCCGCGTGAAGGGTGAGGATGCCTATTTCCTCGCTTGGACGACCACGCCTTGGACGCTTCCCTCCAATGTGGCGTTGTGCGTCAACCCCGAAGAGACCTACGTGAAGGTAAAGGCGGCCGATGGCTACGTTTACTATCTTGCCAAGGCACTTGCCGACACCGTTCTCGCCTCTCTCGCCAAGGAGGGCGCGGCGGCCTACGAGATCCTTGCCGAGATGCAGGGCAAGGAGCTGGAATACAAGGAATACGAGCCTCTGTTCGCTTGCGCGGGCGACGCCGCCGCCAAGCAGAGGAAGAAGGCCCATTTCGTCACCTGTGACGGCTACGTTACCATGTCCGACGGTACGGGCATCGTGCATATCGCCCCCGCCTTCGGTGAGGACGACTCCCGCATCGGCAGAAATTACGAGCTGCCCTTCGTGCAGTTCGTGGACGGCAAGGGCAACCTGACCGCCGAGACCCCCTACGAGGGCATCTTCGTCAAGGATGCCGATCCCAAGGTTTTGGTGGATCTGGATAAAGAGGGCAAGCTGTTTGCCGCTCCCAAGTTTGAGCACGACTATCCTCATTGCTGGCGCTGTAACACCCCCCTCATCTATTTTGCCCGCGAAACCTGGTTTATCCGCATGACTGCGGTGAAGGACAAGCTCATCCGCAATAACAACACCGTCAACTGGATCCCCGAGAACATCGGTAAGGGTCGCTTTGGGGATTGGCTGGAGAACATTCAGGATTGGGGTCTCTCCCGTAACCGCTATTGGGGCACCCCCCTCAATATCTGGGAATGCTCTTGCGGCAAGTTCCACGCCATCGGCTCTATCGAGGAGTTAAGGAGCATGTCGAAGAACTGCCCCGATAACATCGAGCTTCACCGCCCCTACATCGACGAGGTGACCGTCACCTGCCCCGATTGCGGCGGCGAGATGAAGCGTGTTCCCGAGGTCATCGACTGCTGGTTTGACTCGGGTGCTATGCCCTTCGCCCAGTGGCACTATCCCTTTGAGAACAAGGAAATCTTCGACAAGCATTTCCCTGCCGATTGGATCTCCGAGGGCGTGGACCAGACCCGCGGATGGTTCTATTCGCTGATGGCCATTTCCACCCTGATCTTTGACAAGGCCCCCTATAAGAACGTGCTGGTGCTGGGTCACGTGTTAGACAAGGACGGACAGAAGATGTCCAAGTCCAAGGGCAACGCCGTTGATCCCTTCGAGGCACTGGACGAGTTTGGCGCGGACGCCATTCGTTGGTATTTCTATTCCAACAGCGCACCTTGGCTTCCCAACCGCTTCTTCCGCGAGGCGGTGGTAGAGGGACAGAGAAAGTTTATGGGTACGCTCCACAATACCTACGCCTTCTTCGTGCTGTACGCCAACATTGACGGCTTTGATCCCTCGAAGTACGCCTTGAAGGACGAGGATCTGACGGTGATGGATAAGTGGCTTCTGTCCCGTCTGCATACGACCGTAAGGACGGTGGACGCTTGCCTTGAAAAATATCAGATCCCCGAGGCCACCCGCGCCCTCGACGACTTCGTGGACGAGATGTCCAACTGGTACGTGCGCTGTAACCGTGAGCGTTATTGGGGCAAGGATATGACCGCCGACAAGGTGGCGGCGTACATGACGCTTTACACCGCCCTCGTGACGGTGACCAAGCTCACCGCGCCCCTTCTGCCCTTTATGGCGGAGGAGCTGTACCGTAACTTGGTCTGCACCGTGGACGCCACCGCCCCCGAAAGCGTGCATCTGTGCGCCTATCCCGTAGCCGACGAGGCACGCGTGGACAAGGAGCTGGAGGCCCGCATGAAGGAGGTCCTGGCGGTGACCGTTCTCGGCCGCTCCGCCCGTAACGCCGCCGCCGTGAAGAACCGTCAGCCCATCGGCAAGATGTACGTGCAGGCCGAGGAAGCCCTTCCTCCCTTCTTCTGTGACATCATTAAGAATGAGCTGAACGTGAAGGAGATCGAGTTCTCCGACTCCCTCGCCTCCTTTACCACCTATACCTTCAAGCCCCAGCTTCGCACCGTAGGCCCCAAGTACGGCAAGATCCTCGGCGGCATCAAAGCTGCTCTCACGGAGCTTGACGGCAACGCCGCCATGGACGAGCTGAACGAAACGGGCGTCTTGAAGCTGACGGTGGGCGACACCGTGGCAGAGCTGACCAAGGACGACCTTCTCATCGAGATGGTGAAGAAGGAGGGCTACGCCACCGTCTCCGACAGAGGCGTGACCGTGGTGCTTGACGTCAACCTGACCCCCGCGCTCATCGAGGAGGGCTACGTCAACGAGCTGGTCAGCAAGATCCAGACCATGCGCAAGGATAGCGGCTTTGAGGTCACCGACCGTATTACCGTCACCCTTGGCGGCAACGAAAAGCTCTCCGCCATTATGGAGAAGAACCGTGAGGAGATCTCTCGCATCGTCCTGGCCGACGCGCTCCTCTCTGTCGAGAACGACCCCGAGGGCAAATCCTGGAGCATCAACGACGAAAAAGCAACCATCTCTTTGCAAAAAACAAAATAAAAGCAAACACACCCAAAAAGCAACGCCGTTGTGCCAAAGCACAACGGC
>JAZRGD010000070.1:0-17644 GCA_045644045.1 Eubacteriales bacterium | reverse complement strand
AATCAGAGAATCGTGGTCTTCAACCGTGACTTTGAGTTTGTAAAGATCATCGGTAAGCCCACCGGCACCCTGTTCGGCGCAACCACTCAGTACAACCCCGTTGCTATGGCTGTTGACCAATACGGCAGAATTTTCGTTATTTCCTATACCACCTACGAGGGTGTTATCGTAATGACGAGCGAAGGCGTGTTCACCGGATATATCGGTGCCCAGAAGGGTGACTACAATGCGCTTCAAATTATTCTCCGCCGCTTCCAGACTGCCGCGCAGAGAGAGGCTTCTATCAAGAACGTCTCTACTGAGTACAACAACATCACCATTGATGAAGACGGATTTATTTACGTTACGACCAACACCATCGACCCCATGAAGCAGCAAGCTGCGATTGAAAGCTTTGAGGCGGATTATTCTCCTGTTAAGAAGCTGAACTCTGCGGGTAGCGAGATCATGAAGCGTAACGGATTCTTCTCGCCTGCCGGTGAGGTCGACGTGCAAGCTCGTTCTATGGATCTTTCCAATCCTTCTCCCACAGGCGCATCCAGCATTGTGGACGTTGCCATTGGTGATGAGGGCACGTGGACCATCGCGGACGCAAAGAGAAGCAAGGTGTTCACCTACAACCAGGACGGCGTTCTGCTGTTTGCCTTCGGTGACACGGGTATTCAGCGCGGAAACCTGCAGAAGATCTCCGCTATTACGTACCAGAACGGCAAGCTGATCATTCTTGACAGTGATGCCAAGAGCTTTGTCGTGTACAAGCGTAATCCTTACGGTGAGCTTCTTTTGTCCGCTCTTCGCTGCGAAAATGAGCGCCGCTACGAGGATTCCGTAGACGCATGGCTGAGCGTGCTGCAGTACAACAACAACTTTGACTCTGCCTATATCGGTGTAGGTCGGTCTTATTATCGCCAGGGTGACGCGATCTTCGTTTCTCCCGACGGTCAGACCTATTACCGTCAGGAAAAAGTAGCGATCTATGGCGGTGCCGAAAACAAGGAGATCGTCGGTTATACGGTCGAAGGCATCAATGAGGATTATGAAAAGACCGGATACGAGCTGGCGATGCAGTATCTCTCTGCCGCATATGACTCGGAAAACTGGTCGGACGCCTATAAGGAGATCCGTAAGGAATGGATCGCCAAGTGGTTTGCTCTGATCCCCATCATGCTGGTCGTGATCGTGGTAGGTATCTCTCAGTTCTTCAAGTTTGCAGGGAAGTACAACGATAAGGTTGCCCTTCTCGGTGTGGAAAGAAAGAGCTATCTGCAGGAGCTGATGTACGTCTTCCACCTCATTTTCCATCCCTTCGACGGATTCTGGGATCTGAAGCATGAGAAGCGAGGATCGGTTCGCGCCGCTCTTACCATTCTCGGCTTGGTGATCGTAAGCTTCTATTATCAGTCTATTGGTACCGGCTACGTGATGAACCCCACGGGTGAGTATTCCACCATTATCACTCAGATCTTGTCTGTGGGCTTGCCCTTCATCCTGTGGTGCATCTCCAACTGGTGCTTGACGACCCTGTTTGACGGTGAAGGCTCCTTCAAGGACGTCTTTATCGCTACCTCGTATTCCCTCGCGCCCATGCCCCTGTTCCTGATCGTTTCCACGATTCTTTCCAACGTGGTGACCTTCGAGGAGGCCGCTATCGCCTCCATGCTGGTGGTGTTGGCTTACGTTTGGTCCGGACTTTTGATCTTCTTCGGCATGATGGTCACGCACGACTATTCCTTTGCCAAGAACCTGTTTATGTGCCTTGTGACCATCGTTGGTATGGCTGTTATTATGTTCGTTGGTTTCCTGTTCTCGAGCTTGGTAGGCAAGATGGTATCCTTTGTCTCCTCGATCGTTATGGAAATCAGTTACCGTGCTTGATTTTGGTAAGGAGGAGAAATTAAAATGAAAAGAATACTTTCGTCTATCCTTGCCGTCATTATGCTCGTTGGATGCTTGACCGCTTGCTTTGCCGTTCCTGCCGCTGCCGCTCCTGTCGGCGGTGCCATGGGTACTGCGGGCGATTATATGAAGGTTTTGGAAGAAGCCTTTGCATATAAATATGTCGACGCCACGGCGTATTTGCAGGATCAAGTTTCTAAAGGATATATGCAGCTTATGGCGAGCTATGGCGGTTACGAGCTGTATTGTAATCCTTACACGGGTGAGGTGGCTTACGTTAACATCGCAACCGGTCAGACCATGACCTCTAACCCTGTTAACTTTGAGTCTATTCCTCCTGTGGAGGCCAAGCCCGATGCGGTCAGCACCTTTACCAAGCTTTTGTCTCAGATCGAGATTTCCTTTGAAGATAACGAAGGCAAGATCAACGAGTTTTACAGCTTTGTAGAGGCGGCCGCGAGAAACCAGATTTCTGTAAAGTATATGAAAAACGGCTTCCGCGTGGAATACACGATGGGCCGCTTGAACACCAGCTTTTTAGTTCCCGGCGTTGTAGAAGCCGACTACTTCGAGGAGTTCATTATGGCTCCCATCGAAGAGCTTCGTGAGGAGATCATCGACGAATACGGTTATGGCTCCGATGCCTATGAGGAGATCAACAACGCGTACATGAAGTTCACGACTTGGTACGGCTATACCGAGTACGATTATGAGGATCCTACGTGGCGTGATAACTTCGCAAAGAAGTATCCCAAGACCTACGTTCCCGGTGCCTGCTTCTACTACCTCGACGAGGACTCCGGTATCACCGAGAGAGAGTTGGTTTATCTTGAGAACCTGGTGAAAACCTATTGTCAGGACGTGGATCAGGACCTTCTTGATGAGATGCACGCCAGAACCGGTTACGTACAAGAGACCAAGGAATCTCCCGTTTTCCGTGTTGCCGTTGAGTACGTGATCGAGGAGGACGGTCTCTCCGTTCGCCTGCCCGCCAACAGCATCCGCTTTGATGAGACGAAGTACACGCTTCGTCACGTGAAGATGCTGCAGTATTTTGGTGCGGGTAACCTTCAGCATGACGGTTACGTGTTCTATCCCGACGGTAGCGGTGCATTGGTTGAATTTAATAAATTCTACTCAAAGACCAATACCAAGAATCGCGTCTCCGTGGAGCTTTCCGGTACTGTCTACGGCGAAGATTTTGCTTATTACAACATCAGCTCTGATTCCAAGCACTCCGAGACCATCCGCGTTCCCGTGTTTGGCGTCGTTGATACGGAGCAGCTCAGTGCTTTGACCGGCGAGACGCATTCCACCGGCTTTATGGCTATCCTCGAGGAAGGAGACGCCTTGGCGGACATTGCGACCTCCTTCGGTGCTTCCTTGCACAACTACGCTTCCGCGTATACGATGTTCTATCCTCGTCCCTCCGATACTTACAACATGTCGGAAGCTATTTCGGTAGCGGATAACAAGGAAATGACCATCGTTTCCGACAAAAAGTATACCGGCTCTTACGTTCAAAAGTATATTATGCTTTTTGACGAAACCGAAAAGGATGCCGTGATTGCTGCTAACTCTCCCTATTACAACGCTTCTTACGTTGGTATGGCTACCGCCTATCGCGATTATCTCCTGAAGCAGGAGGTCATCACGAAGATGGCTGACACGGAGGTAGAGGCAAAGATTCCTCTTTATATTGAGACGCTCGGCTCGGTTGAGACGGTAAAGAAGATTCTCTCCGTTCCCGTCACCACGGATGTTCCTCTTGCTAGCTTTGAGGACATCGAGACGATGTACGGTCAGCTGGAAAAGAAGGGAATTACCAATATCAACTCCAAGCTTACCGGTTATGCAAACGGCGGTATGAATGCCAAGTATCCCAAAAAGCTGAAATGGATGAAGTCCGTAGGCGGTAAATCCGGTTTTGCCGATCTGTTGGATACTGCCAATGAGAAGGGCTTCGGCGTATATCCCGACTTTGAATTCAGCTATGTTTCTGCCGAGATCGGTGGCATTCGTCTGAAGACCAACGCGGCACGCGCTGTTGATGACCGCTATTGCTCCAAGCAGATCTACGATCCCGTATATCAGGAATTCAGTAGTTACTTTGACATTTGTATTTCTCCCAGCTCTATTCTCAAGTACGTTGAGAAGTTTGATAAGAGATATACGAAGTTCAATCCTATGGGAATTTCCGTTTCCTCCTTGGGCAGTGACTTGAACTCCGACTTCAACAAGGACAATTCCTTGAACCGCGAGGATTCTAAGGAGTATATCGTTTCCTCCTTGAAGCATTTGGATGAGACCTACAAGTCGGTCATGGCCTCCGGCGGTAACATTTACTCTGTACAGTACCTGGATCACATTTTGGATTTCTCCGTTGATTCCAGTAATTACAAATACGAGAGTAAGACGGTTCCTTTCCTTGGTATGGTCATGCACAGCTACGTAAACTATGCGGGCAGTGTGATCAACGAGGCGGGTGACGGTGAGTATCAGCTCTTGAAGGCAATCGAAAACGGTTCGTTGCTCTACTATATGCTGATCTATCAGAACTCCAACCTTCTGAAGGAGGACGAGGAGCTCAGCAAGTTCTATTCCGTTCGTTTCGATATTTGGTTCAACACGATCGTTGAGCAGTACAACCTTTTGAATGGCGCCATTGGTGACCTTCAGCTCTACAATATCGTCGACCACGACTTCCTTACCGTTGAGCGTATTCCTCTTGAATTTGAGGAAAACAAGATCCTTGCCGATCTTCAGGATTCTATGCTGGCTGATCTTGAGGCGCAATACGCTTCCTTGGTCGAGGCAAAGAAGACGGAGCTTCTGGTGAAGCAAACGGCGAAGAACGCTATCCTGGGTGGCGTGTCTGACAGTGACGCGCTGATCGCTCAGGTGTCCATCGCCATTGACCGCGCATTGACGGAGGAAGAGACGGCTTTCGTCGCTGAGCTGCTCGCCGCCCACAACAACGGGGCAACGCTTGAAGACTATTACGGTGACACCATCGGTGTTGCTGTGGATCGTGAAGCGTTGATTGCCGCTATTGCCGTTATCACCGGCGAGAAGGCCACCGCGGCACAGGAAAAAATGGTGGATGAATTTATTAAGGATCATCCTTATGTCGCTTGCGACCACACCGTTGTGATCGACAAGTTCTCTGACAGCGTAAAGCTGGCCGAGAATACCACCGATTCCTTTGCGCTTGACGCAAGATACAAGAGCACCATCTACACCGACAACTCCGGTAGCGTGGTTATGGTAACTTATTCCAACGGCACGAAGGATGTGCAATTCGTATTGAACTACAACCTGTATGATGTTGCGGTCCGACTGAAAGGCGTCAATGGGGACGAGACCTTTGTGGTTCCTTCCTATGGATTCCAGAGGATCGAAGGCGCAACGCTTGTAAACAAATGAGAAGGGAGGAGTAAAAAATGAATAAAACTAACACGGCTTTGCCCGGCACTAAGAAAAAAGGCTCTTTCCTTCACCCCGCCTCTCTCGATAAGAGAAAGGCGAGAAACGGTTGGTTCTTCGTAATGCCCTTTGTGATTGGCTTGGTAGTGCTTTATCTTCCGATCATCTTGGACTCCATCTGCTTTTCTTTCTTTGAGATCGTCATCGTTCGCGGTGGTGGTTACGTGCTGGAGTTTAAGGGCATTGAGTTCTATTCCGATGCTTTTACAAAGGACACCAACTTCTCGACTACGCTTTTATCAGGTATTCAGCAGCTCTTCGTGGATACGCCGATGATTTTGATCTTCTCGCTGTTCATCGCTGTTATTCTGAATCAAAAGATGCTGGGCCGCGCTGCCTTCCGTGCGATCTTCTTCATACCCGTCGTTCTTTCGACGGGTCTGATGGAGACCATCAACGCCGGTGACCTGCTCGCTGACTCTATGGGCAGTGAGGGCGGCGGTATCTCGGACGGTACAGGCGGTAACGCGGCATCTGAGATCGTTTCTGCGGTCGATATTGAGCGGTTGTTTGCGAATGTCAAGATCGGTGCGGGACTTGTGGAATACGTCACGGGAGCCGTAAACAGTATCTTTGATATTGTAAACCGCTCCGGTGTACAGATGCTGATCTTCCTTGCCGGCTTGCAGTCTATCTCGCCTGCCATTTACGAGGCGAGCAGCATTGAGGGTGCTACCGCTTGGGAGACCTTCTGGAAGATCACCTTCCCGATGATCAGCCCGATGATACTTGTAAACGCGATCTATACCATCATTGACTCGTTTACGAGCCAGAGTAACGTCGTTATGAGTTACATTACCGGTATCTACGAGAACAACAAGGGACTTGCGACAGCAATGTCTTGGGTCTACTTCATCGTAATCATGGCCATTATCGGTCTGTTTGCTTTGATTGCTTCGTCGTTTATCTTCTACCAGAAGCGTGATTCGTAAGAAAGGAGGAAATAGAAACCATGGATAATACGCAAAAAGCTCCAAAAGTAATGAAAGAGAGCAAGAACAAGATCCGTGTGGAGTTTGAAGACAGAACCCCGCTTTGGGAACGCCTCAAGGCGAAGATCTTCTCCGTATATTTCCTCACGAACGTTGTGTGGTACGTATTCCGCTTGATCTTGATGATCGGTGTTTGCTACGTCATTCTGTTTCCGTTCTTCTCCAAAATCGCGGGCTCCTTCATGTCCCCGTCCGATTTTGTAGACCCTACGGTTTCGATCATCCCCAAGAACTGGACGCTGGGCATTTACAAGGCAATCTTTTTGGAGAACAGATATTTTGCCGCATTCTTTAATACGGCTCTGCTGTCTCTCTCCACTGCCGTGCTCCAGACCTTCGTTTGCACCTTGATCGGATATGGCTTGGCTAAGTTCCGCTTTAAGGGCAACGGTGTGGTTATGCTGTTCGTGATCTTGACCATGATCGTGCCTCACGAGACGATCCGCTTGGCTATGCAGCAGCACTTCCGCTATTTTGATATCGGTGGTGTGCAGGGTCTGAGTATTCCCGGTTTGCTTCAGTTCGTAACGGGTATCTTCAGTGGTGGCTTCTCAAACGGCTTGACGCTCAATCTGATGAATCAGTTTACGCCGCTTATCCTTCTGTCCATCTTTGGCCTCGGCTTCAAGAACGGACTTTACATCTTCATGATGCGTCAGTTCTTTACCGGTGTGCCCGATGAGCTTGAGGAGTCCGCGTACGTTGACGGTTCTAACACCTTCAGAACCTTCTTCCAGATCATTTTGCCGCTTTCCGTGCCTATGATGGTAACCATCTTCCTCTTTGCCTTCTGCTGGCAGTGGACGGATGACTTCTACACCAAGGCGTTCTTTACAAACGGTAAGGTTTGGTTGATGCCCGACATCATCACTATGCCGGAGAGTCTTGAAACCTCAGCCAGCTATGCAGCCGCGGCTCTTTATGAGTCTGCTGTCAATAATACGGCAGGTATCATGATTATTCTTCCGCTTGTAATCTTGTATTTGTTCTGCCAGAGATCTTTGGTACAAGGTATCGAAAGATCCGGTCTGGTTGGATAAAATCAAAAAGCGCCTCCGCTTGTCGGAGGCGCTTTTATCCTAATAAGAGGGGAAGGCTTTTGATGAAAAAAACGTTACGCTTTTTTTGCTTGCTGTTTGCTCTAACTCTTTTTCTGAGCGGATGCAATGCCGCGAACGATGATTCCGATAATGGTTCCGATAATGATGATTCTTCCGTGGAGGATGATATGAAAAAAGATCCCATTGTTACAAAACAAGATACTACGATCGATGTCTATGTGCATTTAGACTATAGCGACGCTAATGCTCCCATTCCTTACCGCATTTACGTTCCCTCTGATTATAGTGAGGAATATGCCTATCCCGTTTTCCTGTTTTTGCACGGCGCGGGTGAGCGTGGGGAAGACAATGAGCTTCAGCTCAAAAACGTGCTTCAAATCCTTTTCGACGATCCCGAAAGCCCCATTTATCAATCTATTGTGATCGTTCCCCAGTGCCCTGCGGAGACACAATGGGTCAACACACCTTGGGCAGAGGGCAGTTATTCCGTTGATGAGGTGCCGGAATCGCAAAACCTCAAAAACGTACTTACCGTTTTAGAAAGTATTTGCAACGAATATAGTGTCAATCGAGACCGTATTTACGCTATGGGAATCTCGATGGGCGGCTTTGGTACGTGGGATCTTCTCATGCGCCACGGCGATCTTTTTGCTGCCGCCATTCCTGTGTGCGGTGGTGCCGATCCTTCCAAGGCGGCGCAGCTCGTGGATATGCCCATTGCAACCTTCCACGGTGATGCCGACGGTGCCGTACCTGTTGCGGGTACCCGTGAGATTGTTCAGGCCATAAGAGACGCGGGAGGCACCAAGATCAGCTACGAGGAGATCGCAGGCGCCACGCATAACGTGTGGGACTATGCGGCTTCTAAAAAGGAATTGATCCGCTGGCTTTTTGAACAATAATAGGAGGGCACAATGCTGCCTGAAAAATTCTTAACGAGAATGGAACGTCTGCTTGGCGCGGACTATGATAGCTTCTTAAAGGCTATTGAGGAAAGGTCAGTGCGCGCTCTGCGGGCAAATTCCATAAAAGGAATTGAAATAGGGAGCTTGCTCTCGTTTTTTGACAAAAGCACTCCCTTGTCATACGCATCGGATGGATTGATATTTGAGGATGACCACATTGGCAGACACCCCTTGCACCACGCAGGAGGCTTCTATGTCCAAGACCCGGGTGCTATGGCGACCATTCATGCTATCCCCATTGAAAAGGGATGGCGTGTGGCGGATTTTTGTGCCGCACCGGGTGGGAAATCTTCTCAACTTGCGTCTTATATTGGGGCAGAAGGTAAGCTTGTGGCCAATGAGATCGATCTTGGCAGATGCAAGGTGATGGCGAGCAATTTTGAACGCTTGGGTGTCTCTAACGCGCTCATCACCAATATGGATGCCGAAAGTCTGTCTGTACTTTACCCTTCATATTTTGATTTGGTTTTGGTAGACGCGCCTTGCTCGGGCGAAGGGATGTTTCGGAAATACGACTACGCCAAGGACGAGTGGAGCGAGGAAAACGTGGCTCTTTGCGCCAAGCGACAGAAGGAGATTCTGTTTCACGCCGCAAAAACCGTAAAGCGCGGAGGCTATTTGCTTTATTCCACCTGCACGTTTTCGCAAGAGGAAAACGAGATGACGGTAGACGCTTTTTTGGTGGAGCATCCTTCCTTCTCGGTTTGTGACGTCACAGATGAGATCAAGAAGGTAACGGCATCGGGCGTTCCCTTTGAGGGATGTGTTCGAGCGGAGGAGCTTCCTAAAATGCGGCGATTTTATCCCCATATTGCCCAAGGCGAGGGGCAGTTTATCTGCTTGATGCGAAAAAATGAAGGCGATGAAAAGGATACGCCCGCCTTCGTTGACGCCTCGGTATCTCTCAATAAAACGGAATATGCCTGCGCCGCTTCCTTCCTTGCCGATGTCCTGACGGATGCGGACGCTCTGCTTTCGCGGTACGCCTTGATCAAGCATAAGAATTACGTTGTCTTGAAGCGCAAGGATATATCCTTGCCCCCGCATAGCGTGTATATGGCAGGTGTCACGCTCGGAAGCTGTGAAAAGGGAAGACTTGAGCCACATCATCAATTTTTTTCTGTCTTTGGCGGCTTATGCAAGCGTAAGCTTGATTTGGATGCGTCGGGGAAAGACGTGTTGCGTTACCTGAAGGGGGAGACTCTTTCCTGTGATCTCCCCAATGGCTACGGCGTGATCACCGTAAACGGCAGCCCCCTCGGTGGCATCAAGGTCGTGAATGGTGTTGCAAAAAACCATTATCCCAAAGGCCTTCGCCTTAAAGGGGATATATAAAAATACAGCCATTCAATAGCATGAAACAGATTTGCAGACAAAAAACAAGGCTATTTAGTTAAATAGCCTTGTTTTTTTAGAGGGCGCAAAATACATCTAAATAGGCTTTTTGTGTCCTTGATTTTGATATTTTTGTAAAATCATTGCTTTTTTTGCGAAAACATGTTAAAATATAACTGTGAATTTGGCGAAAAAACAGAGAAAGTCCTGTTTATGGTACAGATAATATGTTATATTGAATTATAAAAGAAAAACCTCCCAAAGGGAGGTTTGATGCACACACCGTGTGCGGTCGGCAAGCCGACGAGGTCGGAATAATTCCTTATTTGAACTCGTAGTGTAAGTTCAGAGGGTACTAAACCTTACGAATAGATTATAACATGTGGAAAGGGGTTTGTCAAGATGGAAAAAGAAAAAAGAATCAAAAATGTAGAGTACGGTGAACATTACATCGGATTGGATATTGGTACGGATTCGGTTGGGTATGCGGTAACAGACGATCGTTATTCGTTGCGCAAATTCAAAGGAGAGCCTATGTGGGGGGTAACAACCTTTGAAGCTGCCAATACTGCGGAAGATCGAAGAGGGAATCGTACAAATCGCAGGCGGCTTGACAGAAGACAATGGCGTGTCGCCTTGGTGAGTGAGTTGTTTGCTAAAGAAATCGAGAAAGTAGACGATCGTTTTTTTGTTCGTTTGCGCGCCAGCGGCTTAAAGCGTGAGGATACTGATGGTGATGATTATATATTTTTCCAAGACGTCGATTTTACCGACGCGGATTATAATAAAAAATTTCCCACGATCCACCATTTGATAGCGGAATTGATGGAAAGTGATGAGCCTCATGATGTTAGATTGGTATATTTGGCGTGCGCGTGGCTTGTGGCGCATAGAGGTCATTTTCTTTCTGATGTAAGTATAGAGAACGTAAGAGAGATCAGCGATTTTTCAATAGCGTATAAAAAGTTTGAGTCGTTCTTTCTGAATAACGGACTTGACTTGCCTTGGCACGCCGAGACGGAAGTGATTAGACACATTTTGACTATGAAGACCGGCGTGAGCGCGAAGGAGAAAGCGTTTGCTACCGCTGTTTTTGGCGGAAAGATCCCCAAGGACAAGGTGGAGGATGTGCCCGAGGATGTCATTGGGCTTCGCCCTTACAATCGATCGGCGCTTGTCAAGCTTTTGTGCGGTGGTACGGTTGCGCCTAAGGAAATTTTCTTAGTAAACAGTGATGCTTATTCTGAAATGAGCAGCTTTTCTCTTGGCAAAGGAGAAGAGGAGTTCAATGCTATCTTGGAGGAACTGGGCGACGATGGCGAGGTGGTGAGGGCACTGCGCGTTTTGTACGATACAGCTTCTCTTATTGACATTTTAAAGAACGAAACAAGAATATCCGTGGCAAAGAAAGCTGTATACGAGCAGCATGCAAGTGACTTGCTCGGATTGAAGAAATTTGTACGTACATATCTGCCGCAAAAGTATTATGAAATATTTAGAAAATCCCAAGATAAGTTTCCGAATTACGTTTCTTATTCCTATAAAACCCCTAAAAAGCTGAAAAAAGATGAGACACTTCCGCACGGAAAGGCAACCGCAGAGGATTTTTGCAAGTATTTAAAAAAGCTGCTGGGCGGTCTTGTGCCTGAGGAAAAGGACCAAGCCTTCTTTGCGGACATGATGGCGCGAATCGAAAGAAATGCGTTTATGCCGAAGCAGGTGAGCGGTGATAATCGTGTGATTCCTTATCAGTTGTATTTCATAGAACTCAAGGATATTTTGGCACGTGCGCAAAAATATCTTCCTTTTCTCGCGGAAAAAGACGTGGAAGGCTACACCGTTGCCGAAAAAATCGAAAGTATTTTCTCGTTTCGTTTGCCCTATTTTGTAGGTCCCATGCACGAAGGCGAAAACTCTCGCGCATGGTCAAAGAAGAAATCGGGAAGATTTCTGCCTTGGAAGGCGGAAAGTATGATCGATTATGATGTGAGCGAGCAAAAATTTATTCAAAATCTGGTTGGAAAATGCACCTATCTTCCGAATGAGCTCGTATTACCCAAGGATTCCTTGCTTTACTGCCGGTTTACCGTTTTGAACGCGATCAATAATTTAAAATACAATGGCAAGCCCATCACCGTCGAGCTCAAACAAGAAATATATGAAAATCTTTTCATGCGTTACCCCAAGATTACAAAGAAGAAAATATGTGATTATTGCAAAAACAATGGATATATTTCGGCAGGAGAAGAGGTTGAGGGGGTAGATGATACCGTTGGTGCTTCCTTGCGTTCTTATCTTGATTTTAAAAATCTCCTAAATTGCGGAACGCTGAGCGAACGGGATGTAGAGGATATTATTGAGCATTCGGTGTGTATTGAAGACAGGTATCGCTTCAAAAAATGGCTGGAAAAGCAATATTCAAGTCTATCGGAATCTGATGTGCGGTATATCGCTTCACGCCGGTATAAAGATTTTGGTCGCCTGTCCCGTCGCCTTTTGACCAATTTTTACGGAACACCCGTCGATTGCAAAGGAACCGTGGATGGCGAAGCATTTACCGTAATGGATCTTCTTTGGAGCGAAAACGTAAATCTGATGCAGCTGTTGGAAAGTGAAAAATACAGCTTTAAGGCGGACATAGCGGCAGAAAGACAAGCTTACTACGCAGAAGCGGATATGTCCTTAGATGAACGGTTGGATAGCATGTATATTTCGCGCGCCGTTCGTCGCCCCATCATCAGAACCATTTCGATTTTGGATGACATTGACAAAGCAATCGGGAAAGCACCTAAAAAAGTGTTTGTTGAGATGGCTCGCGGTGCAAAGGAAGATCAAAAGGGAAGGACGAAAACCAGAAAGCAACATCTGTTAGATTTGTACAAGCAGGTGAAGGATGCTGATGTCCCCGATTTGCTCAAGGAGTTGGAGCTTATGGGTGATGAGGTGGACAATCGGCTTCAAAGCGAAAAGCTTTATTTGTATTTTCTACAGCTCGGAAAGTGTATGTACAGCGGCGAGAGTATCAATCTTGAAGAGTTGATCGGCAAGGATGGCAAGCGGTATGACATCGATCACATTTATCCTCAATCTGTAGTCAAAGACGATAGTGTGCTGAACAACAAGGTGTTGGTGCTTTCCACGTACAATAAGGACAAGGCAGACGTTTATCCCATCAAGGCGGAATGGCAGAGTCGTATGGCCTTTACCTGGAAAAAACTACACGACAACGGATTGATGACAGATGAGAAATATCGTCGTCTGATAAGACCGACCGGTTTTTCCGAGGAAGAGCGCCATGGCTTTATCAACAGACAGCTGGTTGAGACGACGCAGGCGACCAAAGCCGTGACCGTCCTTTTAAAGGAAAGGTATCCAGAAACGGAGATCGTCTTTGTAAAAGCGGGATTGGTTTCCGATTTTCGCCACGAATACGGAATCGTCAAGTCGCGTATAGTCAACGATCTTCATCATGCAAAGGATGCTTACTTAAACATTGCGGTTGGTGATACGTATCACGAGCATTTCACTAAGAATTTCTATATTGATCGCAAATATAGTATGAAGACGGAATGTGTTTTTGCGTGCAAGGCTTCGGAAACGGGTGCTCTGTTCGGCACCGGTGCCACTCTTGTGGAAAAGGTCAAAAAGATTGTTGCGAAGGAACACGTTCATGTGACGAGATATGCTTTCTGCAGAAAAGGTGGATTCTTCGATCAAATCCCCTTGCGTGCAGCGGAGGGCCTTGTTCCTCGCAAAAAAGGGCTTACTACCGAAAAATACGGCGGTTATCGCAAACCGGCAGCGTCGTTCTTCCTTTTAGTCAAATACACTGCAGGCAAAAAGCACGATGTAGTGATCCTTCCTATAGAGCTGATGCACGAGGGCGCAGTAAATGCGGGAGGCGAAAAGAGGGATACGTACGTAAAGGCGGAGATTCTCAAGATTCATAACAAGGTTGCGGATACTCTTGAATACCCGCTTGGTGACAGGCTTTTGCGCGTCAATACCGTCTTTTCTCTGGATGGGTTGCGTGTGTGCTTGGCGGGAAAGGATAGTGGAGGAAAATGTATTCTCTTCAGTTGTATCACGCCATTGATTTGCGATGCCGATACCCTTTCTTACGTAAAAGCCTTGGAGCGGTACAGCGAAAAGAAAAAGAAGAATCACGCTATTCGAATCGACACGAAGTTCTCGAAGATCAATACCGAGCAAAATGTAAAGCTATATGATTTCCTCCTTACAAAGTTGACCTCTTGGCCCTTTGAAAAACGACCTGCAAAACCGATTGAGGTATTGATCGGCGGAAGAGAACGCTTTTGCGCAGGAGATTTGGAGGAGCAGGTAAGCTGCCTTATTAACGTACTTTCTTTGTTCTCGCGCGGTGCGTCGGCGATAGATTTAAGCGCGATAGACGGCGGTTCAAAGGTAGGATGTTGCAGATTGGGCGCCGCTATTTCCGGCTGGAAAAAGCAGTATGCAGACGTTCGTATCATTGATAGCACCCCCTCCGGACTCTGGGAAAAAGAATCGGATAACCTTTTTGACTTGCTGTGAGCTGGCGCACCGTTATCATTGAAAACCGTTGCAAATTAGACTTGAAAATGGGTTATCTGGTGGTTCGGGGAGAAGAGACGCGGCGGGTGTTTTTGGATGAGATCGCTCTGTTGATCATTGAAAACGCCGCCGTCTCTTTGACGGGGTGCTTGCTGAACGCCTTGGTCGAACGAAAGGTTCGCGTGATCTTTTGCGACGGTAAGCGAAATCCACAGGCTGAGCTGGCACCCTTATACGGTAGCCATGATTCCTCGCGTAAAATTAAAACCCAGATTAGTTGGCGCGAGGAATCAAAGGGCGCGGTTTGGACGGAAATTGTAGCGGAGAAGCTTCGCCGCCAGGCAGAACATTTGAAGGACTTGTCTTGCTTCGATGAAGCCGAGATGCTAAAAGAGTATCTTGCCGAGTTGCAATATTGCGATGCCACAAACCGAGAAGGACATGCCGCCAAGGTGTATTTTAATGCTTTGTTCGGCATGTCATTTACGAGAAGCGAGGACTGCACCGCCAATGCGGCCTTGAATTATGGATACAGTCTTTTGCTTTCTGCCTTTAACCGCGAGGTGACGGCAAACGGGTATTTAACACAGCTTGGACTTTTTCATGATAATATGTTTAATTTTTTCAATCTGAGCTGCGATTTGATGGAACCCTTTCGTGTTTTGGTGGATAGAAAAGTAAAAGCCAATCTCTTCTTGGCCTTTGGAAAAGAAGAAAAGAGAATAATGGCGTCTTTGCTTCACGAATACGTTCAGATCAATGGCGCAAAACAAACCGTTTTGAATGCAGTGAAGCTCTATACACGGAGTGTTTTTGATGCCATTGAGGACGACGATGTTTCAAAACTACTGTTTTACAAAAAGGTATGAGTTATCGTTTTATGCGTTTGTTGGTGTTTTTTGATCTTCCCGTTGGTACAAGCGAAGAAAGACGCGTCTACCGCCAATTCCGAAAGCACTTGATCACAAGCGGTTTTTTGATGCTTCAGGAATCGGTATATTGTCGTATGGTTTTAAACCAAAGTGTTGAAAAGAGTGTGGTGGATTCCATTCGCAAGAACCGTCCTTCCAAAGGAATGGTGCAGGTTCTCGCTGTCACCGAAAAGCAGTTTGCGCGCATGGAATTCATCACGGGTGAGTTTAAGAGCGATCTTGTGGATAGTGATGAAAGACTGGTGGTCTTATGAAACTTGTGTTTCCGGAGCTGAGCGCCCCAATCGAAATTTCGGAAAATAAAGCGGCCGCCCTTGTTATTGAGAATGCCGCGTTGTTTCGCAGATTACTTGAAGATATCGAGGAGCAAAGACAAGGGAGTGACGGCTTTATCATATTATCGGAGGGCGAAAAAAGACTGGATATAGCAAAAAAAACAGAGCTTCTATCCTCGTACACACCCTTTGACGCAAATCGAAAAAGCTTGGTAGCTAAGCTGATCTCGTCGCTTGAAAAGATTGCGGTGGAGGAAGATTTCTTTTTAAGAACGTCTGAATTGCTTGCCGAGGCGGAAAGGCTGATATGTGATATTTCGTTTTTCTTGCCTTGCGAGATTGAATGTGAGCGTATATCTCTTTCCTCCTTGTTAAAAGCTTTTTCGCCTCATATCGTAGCGAAAGGTCATGATCTTGCAGAACAACTTTTGGATTACATGGAGTTAGTCACGTATTTAGAGGGAGAAAAGCTATTCATATTCGCTCATTTGCGCTCTTACTTATCGGACGAAGAGTTAGATGCTTTCTTGGAAACGGCATTGGCGCATAAATATCATGTGTTACTGATTGACGCTTTTGCTCGCCGAAGACTTTCGCATGAAACACGCTTGATCATAGATGCGGATCTTTGCGAAATTTGAAATATTATCTTGCCTTTTCCTTTTTGATATGGTATACTGATAAGGGATATGCCCTGTGATATACACACGAATTCGTAGGTTCGTTGCTCAATTTGAGGTTTGAGTGTAGTGTAATTTCATAGGGTACTAAAACGGACGGCACTGCGTGCCTGAAATTACAGGAGTTTGAGTGTAGTGTAATTTCATAGGGTACTAAAACGCTGAAGCAGGTGAAGATTCTGGCTGAGCGTTTGAGTGTAGTGTAATTTCATAGGGTACTAAAACGTGTAGACATGACGGGCATTCAATATACCGGTTTGAGTGTAGTGTAATTTCATAGGGTACTAAAACGGGAGAGAAGCCATGCGTACCGACCCAGCCGTTTGAGTGTAGTGTAATTTCATAGGGTACTAAAACCTGGCCGACCCGCCGAGGTTTGAAATCATGTTTGAGTGTAGTGTAATTTCATAGGGTACTAAAACCAAAGGCAGAGCTGCTGAATGATAAAGACAGTTTGAGTGTAGTGTAATTTCATAGGGTACTAAAACCTTAGCGCGATCTTTGAGGGAGACGAGTACGTTTGAGTGTAGTGTAATTTCATAGGGTACTAAAACGTTCGACCTCGCAGACGGCGCACGCCTTGAGTTTGAGTGTAGTGTAATTTCATAGGGTACTAAAACAAAGACAGTTTGCCATTATTCAATTTTCAAGTTTGAGTGTAGTGTAATTTCATAGGGTACTAAAACCAATTTCCGCGCCGATCACCTCAAGCGAAGTTTGAGTGTAGTGTAATTTCATAGGGTACTAAAACCGCATAAGAAGAGAGTTTCTCGGAACCGTCGTTTGAGTGTAGTGTAATTTCATAGGGTACTAAAACATGACACGTGCCTCGAAAAGCTCATCCTGGGTTTGAGTGTAGTGTAATTTCATAGGGTACTAAAACTTGACAAACCACTTTGTCACATCCTCATATGTTTGAGTGTAGTGTAATTTCATAGGGTACTAAAACTTTATGGTTGTCAATAGTGCCACATATCCAGTTTGAGTGTAGTGTAATTTCATAGGGTACTAAAACTAGGCACGATGCAAAACGGGCATTTTCGCAGTTTGAGTGTAGTGTAATTTCATAGGGTACTAAAACTTTTGTTTTTGCGGGTCGGGTTGCAAGTATGTTTGAGTGTAGTGTAATTTCATAGGGTACTAAAACCGCAAGGCTTTCATAATGGCGCATTTTAGGTTTGAGTGTAGTGTAATTTCATAGGGTACTAAAACTAATGCCAAGTAGCATTTGCGCTTGTTACCGTTTGAGTGTAGTGTAATTTCATAGGGTACTAAAACTTTAAACTCTTCATCTAAAGAAGTTAACACGTTTGAGTGTAGTGTAATTTCATAGGGTACTAAAACCGGGACGAACTGAACATTAAAAAGAAAAAAGTTTGAGTGTAGTGTAATTTCATAGGGTACTAAAACCTCGACTGTTCAGATCCTCGCTGATCTCTAGTTTGAGTGTAGTGTAATTTCATAGGGT
>JAZRGD010000069.1:0-2356 GCA_045644045.1 Eubacteriales bacterium | reverse complement strand
CCAGTTCCGCCACTCTCGCAGAACATTAGATATTATACACGGCAAAAGCCGTTTTGTCAAGAGGTTTTAGGAAAAAAGTTTATTTTATTTGTTTTTTCGGCCATTCGGTCTTGAAAAAGCAAAAAGCTCTCCTGCACGGGCGTGCAAGAGAGCCTTTTTCGTATGGAATTAAAATTCGCAAACGTCAAGACGGGGACGCTTGTACCATTTGCCGTTCGTGAAGTCGGGCATGGTCTGGGGGGCACCGCCTTGGGCAATGGACATCTCCGAAAGAACCGAAACGGCTTGCCAGGTAGCGGCATCGTAAACGTCGATGGGCATAGCAGATCCGCTTTGCAAGGAGTCGGCAAATGCCTTGTAAACGAACCAGTCCATACCGTTATGACCGCCGGACAGCTGTTCGGGCGTAACGTTTTTCCAGATGTCAGGAAGGAACTCCTCCTCGTATTCCTTTGCGCTGTTTAGCTTAAGGCGACAGAATACAGCGGGATCCCAGATTTCCTTTTGACCGTCTAACAGCACGGAATTGGACTCCTGTAAGTACATACCCTTGGTGCCTCTGACGGTAAAATCGCGGCTGTAATAGCGGGGCAGGGTCGTGTCAAGACGCAAAAGTACGGTTTCACCGTTCGCACAGGTGAGAACGGTCGTTACGATGTCACCCTGCCTGAACTTGGTGTTCTTCATTTCTTCCGTGGCGTCTTCCCTCGTGGCAATGTATTCAGCCAAGCCTACGCTTTTGGAGGCGAAGGAAGAAACAGTCAGAATGCGGTTTCCTCTGTTTATGTCCAATAGCTTGGCAATGGGGCCAAGCTCGTGGGTACAATAATTGTCACAGTTACGAAGATGATAATTGTCAAAGCGGTAGTGGCGGTTTACGTGGCCGTAAGAAACCTCGCGCCTCAGATCATGCCCATAAGCACCGGAGCAGTGTACGATGGTGCCAAACATATTTTTTCTTGCCATAGCGGTGGCAAGAAGCTCGTCCCTGTAATAGCAGCAGTTCTCCATAAACATATAAGGCGTTCCCGTTTTCTCTTGGGTGCGAACCAGCTCAAAACAGTTTTCGAGGGAATATTCGCATCCAACCTCGGACGCTACCGCAATGCCCTTTTCCATCGCGTAAACGGCAATCTCGGTATGGGTGCTCCAGTCTGTGAAAACGTAAGCCGTATCGATCCCCTTGGTGTTGAGGGCTTCCTTGTAATCGGAAAAACCAAGCGCGTCGCCACCCGCCGATCTGATATGCTCGACGGCCGCCGCAACTCTATCCTCGTACAAGTCGCAAACAGCGAGCACCTGAATATCAGGGTTTGTCACGAGCTGGTTTTTTAAAAGGTCAAAGCCACGGCATCCCAATCCAATAACGCAAGCGTGAATCATAATATTCTTTTCCTTTTCGTTTTGTGAAAATGAGCTTTTCATTTTCCATTTTTATTGTAAATCCACAGGGCGAAAGATACAATGGAAAAAACCGTCAAAAAACTGCAATTTTTCACCATTGACATTTTGTTTTTTTCGTGTTATACTGTTTTTGAGGTGAAAAAATATGGAAAATTTTATGGAAAATCCTGCTTTGACCAAGTATTTTTATACCGATGAGGACTTTCGCATCGTCAACATCGGCTATCATAATTTCCGAGAAATCAAGCCGTCGCATACCTTCCGTACGCAAAGCTTTTACACTTGGCATTTTATTACGTCGGGCAAGGGCGTGCTGGAAATGGCAGGGAAGGTCTATCATCCGGAGGAGGGGGATATGTTTTTTATCCCTCCCCGTACCTCGATGCGCTATTTTCCCGAAGCGGACGAGCCGTGGGATTACGTTTGGCTGGCTGCTATGGGAGATCAAATGGCGTCTTACGGCGCGCTTTTGGGCTTTTCCCTTGAAAACGCGGTGAAGCGGAGTGGCTCCTTCCAAAAGATCAAAAATATTTTGCATGACGTTCTGGAGAGGATCGTCAGAGGGGAAGGCGGCTACTACAGGGTCTTGTCCTCCTTTTATGAGATCATGGACATTTGTATCGCCAATGCTACCCAAACCAAAATACAGCGTGCGAGAGAGCTTATTGATTCCGGCTTCACGATGTCTACCTTCCGTATTGAAGCTTTGTGCGCCGATGTGGGTTTCAGCCATTCGCATCTCTTGCGCCTTTTTGAAGATGCCTACGGCGAAACGCCCGTTAACTATCTGATCCGCAAGCGGCTGGGCCTGGCGCGAGAGCTGCTTGAGGAAACGGAGCTGCCCGTGCGGTTGGTTGCCTATTCTTGTGGCTTTGCGGATGAGCTTCATTTTATGAAATGCTTTAAAAAGCGTATGGGCATGACCGCTCTTGCCTATCGCAAGGCGCATAAA
>JAZRGD010000068.1:0-54045 GCA_045644045.1 Eubacteriales bacterium | reverse complement strand
CGGATACTATAACGTAAAGTTCTCCGAAGGCGTTGAAAGCTTCGGCAAGAATAAGACAATAACCAGGAACGGCGTTGTTCTCAAACACCGCGACCACGTTATCCTGCCAATGAACGAAGAAAACAACGCATTCGTGGCCTTCTCGACCGATGGCAGAAGCGGCGAGTGGAATATGCCCGAGGCAAAATTTGCCGTGGCAAAGGTATATAGTTTAGAGGCAGAGGGAAAGCGGTATATTTGCGACAGACCCGTAACAGACGGCAAGATATATCTCGAGCTTGCCCCGATGCAGGCAATTTTGATCGAAGGCGAATAAGTTTCCCGAAATCCAAAAGCAGACCAACGGCGTACCTGCTTTATCGCAGGTCGCCGTACTGACGCGGTCTTTTTTCGTGTGATGGGTTACCGTTTCTTACGGTGCTTGCTGTAAAAGGGTAAAAAGGAGCGGAGCAGCTTTCTTTTCTCCGAAAGCCAATACTTCTGCTCACGGCCGCTGGTGCGGCCGATCTCCATTTTGATATATTGCATATGAATGCAATAACGGTAAACGACTGTGCCGATATAAAGCAACAGCAAGACCGCGAACAGGGCACAAAGCGTGACCAGCACAGCGAATAGCAGCTTGTTCATAAAAACCTCTTTGCGATACGATCTGTGTCTGAAAGGGGGTAAAAATCATACTGTCGGTTGGCTTTTTTTCACTCGCGCACCATTATACACCAAATTCGACAAAAAAGCAAGCCTTTTTTCACAATGTTAACAATTGAGCGAGCGATGACCCTTCACCGACGGAGAGGCTTGCTTCGGGCAGAAGCAAAGAAAAGGGAGGGGCGGGGCATAATCCTTGCCCTCGGTCGCATATCCTTTAAAATGTAAACGATTGGTTTGAAAAGGGGAAAAAGGATGGGACGGGTGGAAGAGGTGCTTGAATGGTTGGGTGCGCGCTTCTTTGGGGTGTCGCTGCCTCTTTTGCTCTTTTTCGCGGGGCTTGCTTATGCCTTTGCCTTGGGGTGGTTCCCCCTACTCCATCCGCTCCGTACCCTTCGGCAGGGCTTGCATGGAGGGAAGAGTGCCTTTCACGGTCTTGCCATGGCCCTGTCGGGAACGCTTGGCGTGGGCAACATCGCGGGGGTGGCGCTGGCGGTGGCCTACGGCGGCGCGGGGGCGGTCTTTTGGATGTGGGTCAGTGCCCTCGTTTCCGTGTTTTTAAAATATGCCGAGATCGTCTTGGCCCTTCGCCATCGGGAAAAGGAGGGGGAGGGCTACGTGGGCGGCGCGATGTATTACATGAAGCGCGCGGCCGAGGGAAGGCTTGGTCGGGCGGGCGCATACGCCTTTGCGCTTTTGTGTGCCCTGACTGCCCTTTGCCTTGGGTCGTTGGTGCAAAGCGCGGCGGCGGCAGAGAGCCTTTCGGAGTGCTTTCACCTTTCCCCTCTTCTCGGCGGAACGCTCTTGCTTGCCTTGACCGCCCCCGTGGTGCTTGGCGGTGCGGGGCGCATCGCCTCCTTCACCGCCAAGCTGATCCCCCTGCTCAGCCTCCTTTATATCGGGCTTTCCCTCTTTGCCATTCTCCCCCGCCTTTCGGAGATGGGCGGGGTGCTGGCACGCATCCTTTGCGACGCTCTCGCGCCCAAAAGCATGGTGGGGGTGCCTGCCTTTTTGTCCTCCCGCGCCCTGCGCTATGGGGTGTCGAGAGGTCTTTTGTCCCATGAGGCAGGGGCGGGAACGGCACCCATGGCACACGCCACGGCCGACAACACCCCTGTTGCGCAAGGCATCCTCGGCATTTTTGAGGTGCTGATCGACACCTTCGTATTTTGCACTCTTACCGCCTTCGTTTTGCTCCTTGCCTTTCCTGCGGAAATTCCCCTCCTTGGCGGAATGGCACTGATGGACGCGAGCTTTCTCGCCTTGACGGGATGGGCGGCACCGCCTCTCCTTGCCGTTTCGGTCTTTCTCTTTGCCTACGCTACCGCCGTTTCCTGGTACTATTACGGAAAATGCGCCGTGACCTATCTTTCGTCACGGCGCGTCGTAAGGCGTGCTTTTCTGTTTCTTTATCTTTCGGCACTCCCCTTGGGGGCGCTTTTGTCGGGCGGGCTTGTCTGGCGTTTGACGGATACCGCGCTTTCCGCCCTTACCATGCTTCACGCCCTCTTTCTTCTGCCCATGGTGGGGGAGGTCAGGCGGGAAACGGTGTCAGCAGGTCTCATCGGGAAAGGGCGGCGGCAGGCCGCAGGGAAGAGAAAAGTCCGCCTCGGGCGGCGCGAGAAAGCAGACCGTATCGCCCGTAGAGGGCAGGGGAATGGAAAGCCGCAGGGCGTGGAGCATGGTCCTGTCTCCCTCCTTGCCGTTTCCGTAAAGCCCGTCACCGAGCAGAGGGTGACCGACGGACGCCATATGCACGCGGATCTGGTGGGTGCGCCCCGTGAGAAGCAGTAGCTGGATCAGACTCCTTTCCCCATCGGTATACAGGCGGCGAAAGAGGGTGACAGCCGCGTCTCCCTCCCCCTCCTTACAGACCTCGCGGAGCATCACGCTCCCGACCTTGCGCCTGATGGGGGCGTCGATCCTTCCGTCCTCGGGCGGCGTGCCCTCTACCCAAGCCAAATACTCCTTGCGGATGCGCCCCTCCCGCATGGCGGCGGAGAGAAGGGCGGCGGCATGAGGGTTACGGGCCACGGCAACCGCTCCTCCTGTCTCACGGTCCAGACGGTTTACGGCACGAAAGACGAAGGGAGTGCCAAGGTAGCGGTGGCAAAGAGCGTTGGCCAAGGTGTCCTCTCTGTGCCCGTGAGAGGGATGGGTGGGCATTCCCACGGGCTTGTGGCAGACCACCACGTCCCCGTCCTCGTAAAGGACGGACACGGGCAGAGCGACAGGGGTCAGGTGCGGGTTTATTGCCGCCGCTTCGTCCTCCACGGCAAGGGTGAGACGGTCGCCCTCCTTCAGGAGATAGCGCACCGTCACCCGTTCGCCGTTTACAAGGATGCCGTTTTCCTTTTTCTTTAAGAGCGTCAGCAGACGGGTGGAAATGCGGAGGCGTTCCTTTAAAAAAGTGCGGAGGAGCAGCCCGTCCTCCGCTTTTTCCATAACGTATTCCCACTTCATGAGGGCGCGCCTCCTTTCTTAAAGCAAGGGTCGAGGGCATGGCCCTCGACCCTTAGGATCAATGATACAAACGAATGTGGCTGACGACCTTACCGCCGCAGGCCTCAAGACGCTTGACGCGGGCGGCAAAATCCTTTTCGCTCATCTCGGAGGTCAAGAATGCGGTTTCCTCTGCGGAGATGGGGGTGGTCTCGCCAAAGACGATCTCGATGGCACCCGTGTCCACACCCTCCACCGCTACGTAGCGGCGGGCGAAGAAATAGGAGAAGTCGGTGGCGGCATCCTCCTCGGCATTGCGGAAGGCGTGACGGAGGGCGACGCCTCTCGCCAGCTTGTCCACGTCGGAAACCACGGCGCTGGCGGTGGGGTCGGAGCCTGCGCCTCTGCCGTAGAACATGGTGTCACCGATAAAGTTGCCTCTTACCAGAACGCCGTTGTAGACGTCGGAAATAAAGGAGAGAGGACAGTCGGCGGGCAGAAGGAAGGGAGCGACGAGAAGGAAGGTATCTCCTCCCTCCGTGCGCAGATAGCGGCCCAGCAGCTTGATGGAATAGCCGATGGAGGCGGCGGCCGCCACGTCCTCGGCGCGAATGCCGCTGATGCCCTCGGTATGGATCTCCTCGCCCGACACCATCACGCCGCTTGCGAGCGCGCCCAGGATGGCGGTCTTACGGGCGGCGTCAATGCCCTCTACGTCAGCCGTGGGGTCCTTTTCGGCATAGCCCTTCGCCTGCGCCTCAGCCAATGCGGCCTCAAAGCTTGCGCCCGAGGAGAACATTCTCGTCAAAATATAGTTGGTGGTGCCGTTGAGAATGCCCGACACCTCGGTGATCTCGTTGTGGGAGACGTCGTTGACCAGGGGGGAGAGAACGGGAATGCCGCCGCCCACCGCCGCCTCAAAGAGATAGAAGCAGCCCTTTTCCTTGGCGATCTCCAGCAGCTCCGCGCCGTGGGTAGCCACCAGCTCCTTGTTGGAGGTGACCACGCTCTTGCCTGCCAAAAGGGCGCGCTTTGTGAAATCGTAGGCTACCTTCGCGCCGCCGATGACCTCAATGACCACCTCCACCTCGGGGTCGTTCTCCACGGCGGAGAAATCCTTGGTGATGAGATGGGCGAAGGGAGATCCCTCGAACTCCCGCACGTCCACGATGTATTTGATTTCGATCTCCTTGCCCGCGCGAGAGGCGAGCAGAGAGGCGTTTTCCGTCAGCATGCGGGCAGTGCCGCTTCCGACTACGCCAAAGCCTAAAATAGCAACCTTCATAGAGGACCTTCCTTTTCCTTGTGCCCACACGGGGCGAGATAAAAATGATGTTTAATATATTTTATCATACCCACACGCAAAAATCAAGAGGAAAAACACAACTTTACGACCGAAAAAAGCGGGAGGTGAGGGAAGGGAGAGAAAAAAAGGAGAAAAAAGAAAAAAATACACCTAAAAATATCGCCAAAGCGGTTGACAATTCCCGCGAATTTTGGTATAATTATCGGTAATAAAATTAAAACCAAGGAGTGAAAAACGATGAGCGAAAAGATTCTGATGGAAGGGCTGACCTTCGACGACGTGCTGTTGATCCCGCAAAAGAGCGAGATCCTTCCCGCCGATGTATGCCTTAAGACCCGACTGACGGGAAAGATCACCCTGAACACCCCCTTGATCAGCGCGGCAATGGATACGGTAACGGAGGCCGAAATGGCCATCGCCATGGCTCGCGAGGGCGGCATTGGTATCATCCACAAGAATATGCCCATCGAAAAGCAGGTGGAGCTGGTGGAGTGCGTAAAGCGTAACGAAAACGGTGTCATCTCCAACCCCTTCTTCCTCTCTCCTACTCATAAGGTACAGGACGCGGAGGATCTGATGCACCGCTTCCGCATCTCGGGCGTTCCCGTATGCGTGGACGGCAGAAAGCTGGTCGGCATCATCACCAACCGCGATATGCGCTTCCTTGAGGCCGCCGACTACGACGAGCCCATCGAGAAGTACATGACCAAGAGCCCCCTCGTCACCGCCGCCGTGGGCACCACGCTGGACGAGGCGCGCGCCATTCTTGCCAAGCACAAGATCGAAAAGCTCCCTCTTGTGGACAAGGACGGCAATCTTGAGGGTCTCATCACCATTAAGGACATTCAAAAGGCAAGCAAGTACCCCAATTCCGCCAAGGACAGCCAGGGCCGTCTGCTTTGCGGTGCCGCCATCGGCGTCACCAAGGACGTGCTGGACAGAGCCGAAAGACTCCTCGCCGTCGGCGCGGACGTTCTGGTGCTTGACTCCGCCCACGGTCACTCTCGCGGCATCATCGAGTGCGTGAAGAAGATCAAGGCCGCCTTCCCCGATTGCCAGCTTATCGCGGGCAACATCGCCACCCCCGAGGCCGCTCTCGACCTCATCGAGGCGGGTGCTGACGCCATTAAGGTGGGTATCGGCCCCGGCTCTATCTGCACCACCCGTGTGGTAGCGGGTATCGGTGTGCCTCAGGTCACCGCTATCCTCACCGTTTGCGAGGTGGCGAAGAAGTACGATATTCCCGTCATTGCCGACGGCGGTATCAAGTATTCGGGCGACATCGTCAAGGCCATCGCCGCAGGTGCCTCCAGCATCATGGTTGGCTCGCTTCTCGCCGGCTGTGAGGAGTCTCCCGGAGAAAGCGAGATCTATCAGGGCCGTCAGTTCAAGGTCTATCGCGGCATGGGCTCTCTCGCCGCCATGGAGAAGGGCTCTAAGGACCGTTATTTCCAAGAGGGCAACAAGAAGCTCGTTCCCGAGGGCGTTGAGGGTCGCGTTCCTTATAAGGGAATGGTGGCCGACACCATCTATCAGCTGATGGGCGGTCTCCGCTCCGGTATGGGCTACTGCGGCTGTGCCACCCTGCCCGAGCTGCAGGAGAACGGCAAGTTCGTCCGCATCACCGCCGCAGGCTTGCGCGAGTCTCACCCCCACGACATCAGCATCACCAAGGGAGCCCCCAACTACAGCATGAACGGCTAAAAGCCAAAAAGCGTCCGTATCTTCGATTCGGACGCTTTTTTAAAAACAAAAGGAGAATGCACCGTGCTGAACAAGGATTTTCGCCACTTTAACAACGGATACCTGATTCCCACCGAGGAGGGCGGCTACGCCGATCAGCCCAGCCTCGCCTTGCTTCCCGACGGCACGATTCTTTGCGCCGTCACCACGGGAACAGGCGGCGAGGGCGACGCGGGAGAGTACGTTTCCGTTTTGCGCAGCACCGACGGCGGTGTGAATTGGGAAATGGCGACGCCTCCCGAGGACAAGAGCAAGGACTCCTCCTACGGTGTCCTGGCGGTGGACGGAGAGGGGTGCGTTTATTGCATTTATAACTACAATATCGAGGGCTATAAGCCTACGGAGTGCGGCATTTTCCGTATCGACATGGGCGGGCATATCTGCATGCGCTATACCACGGATGCCGGCAACACCTGGTCGGAAAGAAGAGAGATCCCCATTGCCATCACCGAGATGGATAGGCTTTTTCCCTGTCAAACCAAGGATGGAAAGCCCTATCGCTTTTTCTGGAACGTGGCGAAGCCCTTTTTTGACGGGGACGACTTGTACCTGACCATGGCCAAGCCCTATTCCGCTTGGATCGAGAACGGTTCTTGGCAGGGAAGGGGCCCCGATACGAGCCATAGCGTGCTGTTGCGCGCGAGGGGCTTGGCGAAGAACAAGAACGCCGCCTTTGAGACCCTGCCCGCAGGGGGCAAGGAGCTTTTGCCCCTGCCCGGGGACGGTGTTTTGGAGGAGCCCTGCTGTGTCAAGCTGTCCGATGGCACTCTGTTCATCATCTGTCGCTCGGAGAACGGTCACCCCGTTATTTTCCACAGCCGTGACGGCGGAGAAAGCTTTACGGAGGGGGAGCTTCCCACCCACGAGGGCGGCGCGCCCTTAAAGCACCCCCGTGCCGCCAACTTTATTTGGAAATTCCCAGAGGGAAGATACCTCTATTGGTTCCACAATATCAAAAACGTGGGGTATGAGTACCGCAACCCCGCTTGGTGCTGTCCCTGCTTTGAGACGGACACCCCCGAGGGCAAGACCCTTACCTTCGGCCAGCCCGAGATCCTTTTGTTCCACGAAAGTGCCTTGAAGACGGTGAGCTATCCCGACCTCATTTTACGGGACGGTCACTTCCTCCTCTCCGAGACCGAAAAGCAAGAGGCAAGGCTTCACCCTCTGCCCGACGAGTTTATGGAGACCGTCTTTTCACAAAACACCATTTGCAAGAGACAGAGCGGCATTCCCATGGAGACTCTGGTGAAGGAGGGTATTCCGCGCCAGGTGTTCGCCTCCACCAACCATACCCAAAGAGAGGATTGGATGGCAGTGACGGGCAAGGGCTGTTCTTGGCTCTTTGAGGGCTGCTTCGCGGCGGGCGACACCGTTTTGTCTGCCGAAAACCGACAGACGGGCGGCTACACCGTCGCCGTCACGAAGGAGGGCAGAGTCCGCGCGGAGGCGTCCTCACGCACCTGTCGCTTCGCCATCGAAAGCACCATTCCCGTGGCAGACGGTAAGCCCCACCATATCGCTTGGGTGCTGGATACCGCCGCCCACGTCAGCTTCCTCGTCATCGACGGCCGCTTTGACAACGGCACCGAGGTCGCGGATTGCGGTTGGGTCTTTATCCCTCTGCAAATGATCGAGATCGGCAAGGTGACCGAGGTCACCTTTGGCAAGGGAGTTACTCGCGCCGAGCTGATCGAGCGCGCCCTTCTCACCACCGAGGCGGTGGGCGACCGACGGGCAAGCGAGGCAAAATAAAAAAATAAAAACAGCCTCATCACGGCGTAATGCAGAGTGATGGGGCTGTTTTTTTTGCGAGAGAACACGTTATAATATGCAGGTATACCTTCTTAAAGGAGAAAAGAAATACGGGGGCTTTTTAAGGAAAAGCCCCCAACCCCCAAACCTTTTTGGGAAGGGGGGCGCTTTGGCACGGATGAGATCCCTCTTTGCGTATTCCGGGCGAGGGATGAGTCGGCGGTGGGTGACCGATACGCAAGGCGGAACAAAGGACGAATAAAAAATTCGCGCTTTTAAATTGTAAACATTGGAAAAAAGATATTGAAAAAATGATGGCGGCGTGCTATAATGAAGCGAAAAAAGAACGGGTAATAGACTCCTTCTCGACGAGGTTGTGCAAATGCAACAAATCGGGGGGGGGGCTGTTGTTTTCTTTGTGCAAAATGTACAAACGCATTTTGAGGCTCATCATGCTCTTTACGCGCAAGCGTTTGAGATATTTTTCGTCGACTCAAAAATATTATATAAGGAGGAAAAATAACATGACGAAAATGAAGCATACCAAAAAAGCGTTGCTGACGAGCGTTCTGTCCCTTCTGCTCTGCTTCACGATGCTTTTAGGTACCACCTTTGCCTGGTTTACGGACTCCGCGTCCAGCACGGGCAACAAGATCGTGGCGGGCACCCTGGACGTTCAGCTTTTGATGAACAGCGACGGCAGCGGCTACGTGGACATCAGCGACAGCACGTCGCCCATCTTCGGCACGGGCGCCATTGCCCAGGACGAGAATGGCGCTACCCTTTGGGAGCCCGGCAAGACCCAGGTGGCCTACCTGGCCATCAAGAACAACGGTACGCTGGACTTAAAGTATACCGTTAAGCTGAACGTTGAGAACGTGGCGAAGGATCTGTACGAGGTGATGGAGTACGCCATCATTCCCGACGCGCAGTATGATTCCGTTACCGCTTGGAATGGCGGCAACACCGTCAAGGTCGGCTCTCAGGCCGTTTCGGGTGACGTAGTGCTTGCTACGGGCGCCGTACATTATTTCGCTCTCGCCATTCATATGGACGAGGAGGCAGGCAACGACTACCAGGGCGGCGAGGTCAACTTCGACCTGACCGTGCTTGCTACTCAGCTGGCCAGCGAGTCTGACAGCTTCGACAACGGCTACGACAACGGCGCGGGCTATTATCCCAACACCTCCGCTCCCGTAGACCGTCCCGACAATGCTACTGAGGATACCGTCATTCAGGCGGCAGGCGCGAACGGCGTATCCACCACTCTTCCCGCAGACGTTTTGAACGGTATGCCCGCGGAAGTGACCGACGTTTCTCTCAACCACTCCGATCCCGTGGTGGACGCGGTGAATAAGACCATCACCTACGAGTACATGGAATTTCTCGACCAGAACGGCGAGGAGATCGACCTTTCCGCCAACACCGAGGCGTTTACGGTGACTCTTCCCGCCCAGAGCGTGTTCGCGGCCGGTGAGACCGTTCTCATCTATCACGACGGCAAGGTGGTAGCCAGCACCGTTGTAAACGCAGATGGCACCATCTCCTACGAGGCATTGCACTTCTGCGTGGTTGAGGTAGCTCAGGTCGGTGATGCCGTTGCTAGCGTAAATGGCGTGGCATACGACTCCGTACAGGCTGCCGTCGATGCGGCAGGCGTGGGCGATACCGTTACCTTCCTGCAGAGCGTGGAGCAGGCGGACGGCGTGCTGATTGCTGACAAGCAGATCACCGTCGACCTGAACGGAAAGACCTTTACCGTTACTACCGGCGCAAGCACGAATAGCCGCAATATGCTTATCAAGGGCGCTTCCGCGGTTACCGTGAAGAACGGTACGATGGTAGCGGCGGGCGACTATTCCTCCGGCGCGTACGGCACCGTTCGCACCGAGGGCACCGCAAACGTGACGCTTGTAGACTTGAAGCTTTACAATTACAGAGGCAATGGTCTGAACATCAAGGGATGTGGCGGCACCACCATTGCCATCAAGGATACGGAGATCTATTCGCAGTACGGCGGTGGCATTGAGTCGGCAGGCGCGATCATCACCGTAGACAACGTGCTGGTTGAGCAAAAGGGTATGTACACCGCACCCTACAACTCTATGGCGATCTCGGTCAACGGCGGCGGTAAGGTCACCGTAAACAGCGGCACCTTTACCACCGAGTGTCTTACTGCCGAGGAAGCAAATGGTCAGGGCTCCTCTCACGGTCCTTGGGTCATCGGTGTGTTGAATTCCGGCGGTGAGCTGATCGTGAACGGCGGTGTCTTTAAGAACGATAACTTCGGCGACAACGCGCTTGCCACCGCTGCCCGCGGTATGATCCTTGCGGATACCGGTGCGAAGGTTACCGTGAACGGCGGAGACTTTGAGGCACTCGGAAAGGTTGTTGACATTCAAAACAATCTGGGTGACGCGGCTAGGAATCCCGTTGTTACTCTTTGCGGTGGTACCTTCTCCTCCAATCCCACCAATGGCAACATTTCGAATTGTATCGTGATGGGCAACGAAAAGCTGTGGGTGGCAGAGCTGGAGGACGGCTCCTTCACGGTGACTGCCGCCAGCGGCAAGGTTGCCTACAGAGCTTATGTCTTAAACGGCTCGCGTCAAGCGATCCAGATCGACATGGAGAAGATTCACGCCGAGGAGTCCTTGGTGATCGAGCTGTGGAGCGGTGATACTCTGTTGACCACCACGACCTACGCCGGCGGATATCCTTACGTAAATGAAGGCTATACCACTTGCTGCGTGGCGATCAAGGGCGGATTTTCCTCTTGGGATACTGTCATTTCCGAGGGTGTAGTGCTGTCTGACAGCAACGTTCCCGACATGATCAAGGTCTATGCCGATGGCATTCTGACTCATACCTTTACCCATTCCTCGGGTACGATCCTTGCAGATAAGCTGAACGATTACCTTGCTCTCAGCGGTGTCGAAAAGACCAACTGATCAAAAAATATTTCCGAGCAAAAATTTCACGGCCTCGTATGAGGTCGGGGGAGTTCTTTTATTCGTGCTTGCGGATCGAACCAGCTCGGCGATGTCAAGCACCAGTCTTTCGGTCTTGTCCCAGCCGATGCAGGGGTCTGTGATAGACTGGCCGTAGACAGCCCTCGACGCCGGTCCCTACAAATCGGAATACCACCCGCGGGTGGATATTTATTGCCGTGAATAAAAAATTATTTTTCCGTTTCCAGCGTCTCGGACAGAAAAATATCGTCATCGAGAAACTCTGCGGGTGTCATATCGAAGCCTCGCGCCAACTGCAAAATAGTAGTGAGGGTTACCGTTTTGTTTCGATCGTTCATAATGCATTGCAGGCTGCCGTGCTGGATCCCCGATTTTTGCTCCAAGCGGTACTGTGTCATTCCTTTTTCCTCAAGTAGAGACCAAATGCGCTGTGCCACTGCGTGATTGACAGTCAAAGTAGTTCTCCTTTCTTCCTTAAAGCGAGATAAGAAGGTATAACTACACATATTGTAGCGACAGTGTCGTAAAAATATAAGAAGGCACGCCTACATAATGCTATTGATTTTTTGCGCAATGTGTGCTATAATATGTAGGCACACCTACATATTGGAGTAAATGGTTATGATAATTTCGTTTTGCGGACATTCTCACTTTGTAGAAACACAGGAGCTTCGGAATAAAATGCTCCGTCTTTTGGAAGAACTGATAGGCGAAAAAGAAGCAATACTGTATCTTGGGGGATATGGAATTTTTGACGATTTTTCTTTTTCTTGTGCAAGGGCATATAAGAAATTGCACGCAGGCGTGAAGCTTGCTTTTGTAACGCCGTATTTGAATGAAGAATACCAAAAGCGGCGTGCGTATTACCGCAAAGATGGTTATGATGTGGTTATTTATCCTCCTTTGGAGAATGTTCCTCCTAAATTTGCGATCGTACAGCGTAACAAATGGATGGCAGAGCAAGCTGATGCAGTAATCGCGTTTATCGACCACGGGTGGGGCGGAGCATATCGTATGTATCAACACGCTAAACGAAAAAACAAAGAAATTTACAACCTTGCGGAGAAAGAAATATAAAAAGGCTGTCGCTTGTGCGACAGCCTTTTTACTTTCCTTTTTTTATCAAACCAAATCGGCGATGTCAAGCACCAGTCTTTCGGTCTTGTCCCAGCCGATGCAGGGGTCGGTGATGGATTGGCCGTACACCGTGTCGGCACCGATCTTTTGGGCACCGTCCACCAGATAGCTTTCGATCATCAGACCCTTGACCATCTTTTTCACGTCGGGGCAGTGGCGACAGCTGTGCAGTACCTCCCCCGCGATACGGCTTTGTTCAAGATACTTCTTGCCCGAGTTCGCGTGGTTGGTGTCCACGATGACGGCGGGATTGGCAAGACCCGATTCCGCGTAGATGTCGTACAGGTGGCGCAGATCCTCGTAATGGTAGTTGGGCAAGGATTCTCCGTGCTTGTTGACGTAACCGCGGAGAATGGCGTGGGCGAGGGGGTTGCCCGTGGTCTGCACCTCCCAGCCGCGATAGAGGAAGGCGTGGGGGTGTTGGGCGGCGGTGATGGAGTTCATCATCACCGAAATGTCGCCGCTGGTGGGGTTTTTGAGACCTACGGGGATATCCAGACCCGAGGCGGTGAGACGGTGCTGCTGGTTTTCCACCGAGCGTGCGCCGATGGCCACGTAGGAGAGCAGATCGGAGAGGTAACGGTAGTTTTCGGGGTAGAGCATCTCGTCGGCACAGGAGAAGCCCGTCTCCTCAATGGCGCGCAGATGAATTTTGCGAATGGCAATGATGCCCTTTAAGAGGTCGGGGGCCTCGTTGGGGTTGGGCTGATGGAGCATCCCCTTGTAGCCGTCGCCCGTGGTGCGGGGCTTGTTGGTGTAGATACGGGGAATGATCAGCACCCTGTCCTTCACCTTCTCCTGCAATACGCGAAGCTTGCCGATGTATTCCAGCACCGCGTCCTCGCGGTCGGCGGAGCAAGGGCCGATGATGAGGGCAAAGCGATCATCCTTGCCCGTAAACACGTCCGCGATCTCGCGGTCGTTCTTTTCCTTGACGGCGGCCATCGCCGCCGTCAGAGGAAACTCCTCCTTGATGTCCTTGGGAATAGGGAGCTTGCGGATAAAATTCATATTCATAGCGAAAACCCTTCTAAATCAGAAAAATGTAAACCAAAGGTTGCATATTTTGGGTGGTGGTTAGGCTTCGGCTCGTATGGCAATGCCTAAAGAAGAAAGCTTTTCAAAAAAGTCGGGGAAGCTCTTGCTTGCCGCCTCCGCCCCTTCGATGACGCCGCCCGTCAGGGTGGCCAAAATGGCGGTGGCCATCACGATGCGATGGTCTCCGTGGCCGAAAAGAGGTAGGGTAGGCGCGTGAAAATCGCTTGGATAGATCACCACGCTGTCCCCGCCCACCGTGACGGTGGTGCCAAGCTTCGCAAGCTCCTCCGCCATGGCGGTGATGCGGTTGCTCTCCTTCAGGGCAAGGCGCGCCGTGCCTGTAAACACCGCGCCGTTTTTGGCGGCGGCCAGGGCAAAGAGCATAGGCCCAAGGTCGGGACAGTCCCCGATGTGGACGGTGGGGGTGCCACGGGTGAGCATGGGAATAAAGCGAAGATAGGCGCGGTCTCCCTGCAAGGAGTCCTCCTTCAGACCCGTGACGGATACCTCTCCCCCCAAAGCGTTGAGGGCTTCAAAGAAGACGGCACCCGAATAGTCTCCCTCCACCGTCGCCTCGGTGGGGGTGTAATGCTGTCCGCCGGGGATAAAGAGGGTGTGGTCGTCCTGCCAAACGGCCTTTACGCCAAAGGAGGCGAGGGCGTCGAGGGTCAAGCCGATGTAGGAGCGGCTTTCGATGGGCGGAGTGATGGATAGGATGCTGTCTCCGTCCAACAGAGGCAGGGCAAAGAGCAGACCACTGATAAACTGACTGCTGATATTGCCCGCTACCCGATAAGCACCTGTCGTTAAGGGACCCTTAACGGTGACGGTGTCGTCTGTTTTTTCGTATAAATAGCCCTTTTCGGCGCAGAGAGACTCGTACACCGACAGGGGGCGGCGGAATAAGACCTCCTTGCCCGAGAGAACGGTCTTTGTGCCCGAGAGCAACGCCACGGGCAAAAGGAAGCGGAGGGTACTGCCGCTTTCATTGCAAAACAGCTCCCCCTTCGGGGTGGTGACGCGGGGATCGACGCCCCTCACACGCAAGCCCTCCCCCTCGCGGGTAAAGACGGCACCGAGGGCGGTAAGACAAGAGACGGTGGCCTTCATGTCGTCGCTGTCCGAAATGCCGTAAAGAAGGCTCTCGCCGTCGCACAGGGCGGCGCAGATCAAAAGACGGTGGGCGATGCTTTTGGAGGGAGGGGCCTTGACGGTCCCTCTCGCCTTGCCCGCGCTGACGGTGACCTTCATGCCTTGTCCTCCGTCTCACGGGCGAGAAGCAGGTCTACCGCTTCCGGATACCCTGCCGTTCCGTGCCCCGATACGGTGGCGATGCAGGCGGCGCGGATATAGCTGACCCGACGGAAGTCCTCACGGCTGTCCACGTCGGAGATATGCACCTCCACGGTGGGAAGGGAGGTGGCCTTCACCGCGTCCAGCAGGGCAATGCTGGTGTGGGTGTAAGCACCGGGATTGATGACCGCTCCCACGGCTCCCTCAAAGTAGGCGCGATGGATGGCATCCACCAAATCGCCCTCGTGGTTGGATTGCACGAAAATCGCTTCTACGCCCTTGGCGAGGCAATGCTGACGGATATTAGCTACGAGACCGTCGTAGGTCTCCCGTCCGTATATATCCGGCTCTCTCACTCCAAGCAGGTTGAGATTCGGGCCGTTGATGATGAATATTTTTTTCAAAGGGATAGACTCCTTTCAAGTCGTTCTGTGACCTCCGCCACGCTTCCGTCTCCCTCGATCCTTTCGTCCGCCACGGCGGTGTAGATGGGGTATCTCTCCTCAAAGCGGCGGCAAATGGCCTCCTTGTCGGAGGCGGTGGGACGGTCGGCGGTGGGGGTCAGAAGCGGAAGGGGACGGTCGAGAAAATAAAGACGGCCGTTTTGCTTTAAGCGTCTGACGTTCTCCGCGCGGAGGATGGCACCGCCGCCCGTGGCGATGACCAAGCCGTTTTCGGCGGCGACGGAGGCGATGACCTCGCTTTCCAGGTCGCGGAACGCCGTCTCTCCCTTGACCTCGAAGATCTCGGAGATGGGACAGCCCGCTCTTTCCACGGTGAGGGCGTCAAGGTCAAGGAAGCGGCGACCATGCCTTTCGGCAAGGGCGCGTCCCACCGAGCTTTTGCCCGAGGCGGGCATGCCGATCAGCACGGTGTTTTCCTTTTCTCCCAGCACCGAGGCAAAGGTGCTTTCCATCAGGGCGGGGTCAAGGGCGGTATCAAGGAAGATCTCCACGGCGCGGAAGGCCTGGGCCACCAGCATGTAAAGACCGCCGATGGCGGAGATGCCCAAGGCCTCCGCCTCAAGGATGAGACGGGTGCGAAGGGGATTGTAGACCGCGTCGAAGACCCCCACCAAGGCGGGGAAATCGGCAAGAGACAGCAGGGGGGCGTCCTCGGCGTGGGGGTACATACCCGAGGGGGAAGCGTTGAACAGGATCTGCGCGTCGGTGTGCTTCTCCCTTGCCTCGGCGTAGGTCACCGCGCCCTCCTTGGCGGTGCGGCTGACCCTGACGATCTCACGGGCGTACATATGCTCCGCCACCGCCATGGCGGTGAGAGAGGTGCCTCCCGTGCCGAGGATCAGCACCTTTTTTCCCTCAAGAGAGGGAAAGCCCATCCGCTTCATGGCGGAAAGGATACCGAAAAAGTCGGTGTTGTAGCCGTAAAGCCTGCCGTCACGGTTGACGACGGTGTTGACCGCGCCGATGCGCGCCGCCTCGGGCGAGATCCACGAAAGATAGGGGATCACGTCCTGCTTGTAGGGAATGGTCACGTTGATGGCGCGAAAGTCCGCCGCGCACAGAAAGGCGGGGAGGTCGGCGGCGGCTACCTCGGTCAGCTCGTAACGGTAGTCCGCAAGACGGGCGTGGATCTCCTTTGAAAAGCTATGGGCGAGCTTCGCCCCAATACAGCCGTATTCCAAAATGCTAACTCCTTGTTTACTTTTTTGGAGAAAAATAGTCGGTGCCGAAGCGAGATGCCAAAAGATCGGCAAGGGCCAAGGCGGTGGCGGCCTCCGCTACGGCGGCGGCGCGGTGGACCACGCAGGGGTCGTGACGGCCGACGATCTCTATTTCGGCGTTCTCGCCCGTCTCCAAAGAGACGGTGCTTTGCTTCTTATAAATGGAGGGGGTGGGCTTGACGGCCAGACGGAAGACGATGGGCATTCCGTTGGTAATGCCGCCGTTGATGCCGCCGCCGTGGTTGGTGGCGGTGACGACGCCCCCCTCGCCCTTGCGCAAGGGGTCGTTTGCCTCGCTTCCGCGCATACGGGTGAGAGCAAAGCCGTCTCCGAACTCCACACCCTTGACGGCGGGGATAGAAAAGAATATGTGGGAAAGAACGCTCTCCACGCTGTCAAACCAAGGCTCGCCCACGCCTGCGGGGATGCCTGTGACCACGCCCTCAAGCACGCCACCCACGCTGTCGCCGTCATTCGCGGCGGTGAGGATGGCCTCCTTCATCTTTTCGCCCTGTTCCCCGTCGAAAACGGGGAAGGCCGAGGCTTTAAGAGGGGGAAGCTGACGGAGAGGATCGGTGAGGGGCGCGTCCTTCACACCCGCGATCTCGGCAATGCGGAGATATACGCCGATGCCCTTTTGGGCAAGAGCCTCGCTGACGATCGCCCCTGCCGCCACCAGCGCGGCGGTGATGCGACCCGAGAAATGTCCGCCTCCGTGGGGATCCTCGAAGCCGTGGTATTTGCACGTCGCCGCATAGTCGGCGTGACCGGGACGGGCAAGACGCTCGGCCTTGTCGTAGTCACCGCTACGGGTGTTTTCGTTGGGAATGAGGATGGTCAGGGGGGTGCCCGTGGTCCTGCTCTTATACACGCCGCTGATCAGAGAAAAGGCATCCTTCTCCACGCGAGCGGTGGAAAAACGCCCTGCGGGACGCCGCCTTTCAAGGGCGGCGGCGATGGCCTCCTCCGACACGGGAATGCCGGGAGCAAGCCCGTCGATGACCGCGCCGATGGCGGGGCCGTGGCTTTCTCCAAAGAGGGTCACGGCAATGCTTTGTCCAAACGTGTTTTTCATATGCGCTCCTGCTTTCGCTTGCGCGAAAGACGAAAATTCGTTAAAATGTCAACCAAAGGTTGCGGTAATACGGGCTTCAAGCCGGGCGAAGGACAACTCCTTCATAACGAACGAGCCTACCTCCTCCACGAGGACAGCCTTCACGCCCGTCTCCGTGGCCTTCTTGTCGTGGCGCATGGCGGCGGTGATCTCGGCGGCGGTGAGGGAGACCTCGGTGGGCAAGGAAAGGCTTTTCAGCACCCTTTTCAGCCGTTCTCTTAACGCACCCTCGCACATGGGAAGCATACCGAGGGCGACGCACTCGCCGTGATAAAAGCCCGTCTCACGGGTGTTTTCCTCCGCGCGCTTGTCGGCGTCGATGCCAAAGCGGCTCTCAATGCCGTGTCCCACGGTGTGACCGAAGTTTAATACGCGCCTGAGACCCATCTCCTTCTCATCCGCCTCTACCACGCGACGCTTGATGTCCAGGGATTCGTAGACGATCTGCTCCATGTGGGCGAGGGGGTCTCCCGACTCGAACAGGGCAAAGAGGGAGGGGCTGTGGGTGAGGGACATCTTCAAGGCCTCGGCAAGCCCTTGGGAGACCTGTCGCTCGGGGAGGGTCTCCAAGGTGTCAAGGTCGATGAGGACGCGCTTGGGCTGATAGAACGCGCCGACGGCATTTTTGATGCCGCCGAGATTCACGGCGGTCTTGCCGCCGATGGAGGAATCCACCTGAGACAAAACGGTGGTGGGAAGGTTGTAAAAATCCACGCCGCGCATATACAGGGAGGCGACGAGACCGCCAAGGTCACCAACGATCCCCCCGCCCACGGCCGCGAGGCAGTCGGTGCGGGTGAAGCCTGCGTCGAGCATACGGGCAAGCACAGCCTCGGCGGTGGAGAGGGATTTGCTCTCCTCACCCTGACGGATGACGAAGAGGGTGGGCGCACCGCCCGCTCTCGTGACCGCCGCCGCCACCGCCTCGCTGTACGCGGTGGGCACGCCGTCATCGGTTAGGATCAGCACCCGTCTCGCAAGAGAAAGATGCTCGTCCGCTATGGCAAGCAGACCGCGTCCAATGAGAATATCATAGCTTTCGCTTGGCAGTCGCACCGAAAGCCTTTTGACGGAATTTGTCATATTTCCTCCGCTTGGTAAACCAAGGTTTACAAAATCAGTTATCTGTATAGGTACCCGCTACCTTCAAGGATTCGCAGAACTGACCGAGGGCGGCCAGCATCGCCTTGCCTTGATCGCTGTCCACGTTACCCTCCGCCTCCGCGTAGAAGTAATACTTCCACATGGCGTCCTTGACGGGACGGCTGCGGAGAGTGCGCATATTGAAGCCGAAGCGACCGATGATGTCGATGGCCTTGGCCAGTGCCCCCGCCTCGTTCAGCACCGTGAACAGAAGAATGAAGCGTCCCGCCTGTCCCACGGAGGGGGCAAGGGGATGGCGGGCGCGGGTGAAGACCGCGAAGCGGGTGGTATTGACCGCGCTTTCGTTGATGCTGTGGTCAAGCACCGCCAGCCCGAAGCAGGCCGCCGCCTCCTCGCCCGCGATGGCGGCGACGGTGGGGTCGTCTCCCTCGGCTACCGCCTTGGCGGCAAGGGCGGTGTTTTCCATTTCGGTGGTGGCGAAGCCGTGCTTGCGGATGTAATCGGCGCATTGGCTGAGGGCTTGGGGGTGGCTTAGCACCCGTCGGATCTCGGAGATGGTGACGTCGGGCTTTGCCAGCAGATTCTGGGTCACCGTGAGATCGTAAATGCCCGACACCGACAGAGAGCCGAAGAAGAGCAGGTCGGTGACCTGTCCCACCTCACCCGCGAAGGAGTTTTCGATGGGGAGGACGGCGGCGTAGCACTCACCGTTTTCCACTGCCCGATAGGCGGCGGCAAAGTCGGGGTAGCCGATCCTTTTCGCCTCGGGAAACACCTTGCCCGCCGCGGCGTGAGCAAAGGCACCCTCGGTGCCACTGTAGGCTACGCGCATACCGTCAAGAAGCTGACTCTGATAGCTGCGGGAGACAGCCATCATATTCTTCAAGAAGGTCACGTAGTATTCCTTTAAGGCCTCGTCCTCAATGCGCGCGGCACCGTTTTCGATGACCTGCGCCTCACGGGCAGCGTCCAAGATGGGGAGACCGTGCTCCTTTTTATAGGCGGCCACCTCGGCGGCCGCGCCCATTCTTTCGGTGAAAAGCCTTGCCATCTCCGCGTCTATGCGATCGATGGTCTCTCTGGCCCTTTGCAGCTTATCCATTTTCTTTTTTCCTTTTTACTTGATGAGACCGTACTCCTCCGCCAGCATACGGAAGGCAGGGAGGGAGCGGCGGATCTGATCCTCGGTCACGCAATAGGCGATACGCACGTAGCCGGGGCAGGCAAAGTCGTCACCGGGAACGAGAAGAAGCTCGTATTTTTTCGCTCTCTCGCAGAAGGCGGTGGCGTCGGCCTCGGCCGCCTTCATAAACAGATAGAAGGCACCGTCGGGCTTGTTTACCGTAAAGCCGTACTCGGTCAGCGCGCCGTACAGCAGGTCACGGTTGGTCTTGTAGGCCGCAAGGTCGGACACCTTGCCAAGCACCCTCGGAATGAGATACTGGAAGAGGCTGGGGGCGCACACGTAGCCGAGAGCGCGTCCCGCGCCGCAGATGGCGGCATATACGCCGTCATGCTCCTCCACCGTAGGGGGCACCAGCACGTAGCCGATACGCTCGCCCGGCAGGGAGAGGGACTTGGAGAAGGAGTAGCACACGAGGGTGTTGTGATAGAACAGAGTGGGGTAGGGCACCTCTACGTCGTAGGCAAGCTCACGGTAGGGCTCGTCAGCGATGAGGTAGATGGGGTGACCGTATTTCTTCTCCGCCTCGGTCAGCACCTGTCCGAGACGGGTGAGGGTAGCGGCGGACAGCACCGCGCCCGAGGGATTGTTGGGGGAGTTGATGATAACGGCGGCGGTCCTTTCGCTCAAAGCCTCCGCCAGCCCCTCAAAGGAGATCTCGAATTTCTCGGTGTCGGCGGGGACGACGCGCAGAGATGCGCCCGCCTGCTCGGTAAAGACGCGGTATTCGGGGAAGAAGGGGGCAAAGGCGACCACCTCCTCGCCCTCGCCCGCCAAGGCGGACAGACAGGCGGACAGGGAAGCGGCGGCACCCACCGTCATATAAAGGTCGGTGGCGGACACGCCCGCGCCGTAGGTCTTGTTCAGATATTCGGCAATGGCCCCTCTGACGGCGGCATCACCCTGTGCCGAGGTATAGCCGTGCAGCTGGGTGGAGGGAGTCTCCTTGATGAGGGATACCAGTGCCTCGTTTACCTCGTCGGGGGCGGGTACGCTGGGATTGCCAAGGCTGAAGTCAAAGACGTTCTCCGCGCCGATCTCCGCGCGCCTTGCCCGTCCGTATTCAAAGATTTCACGGATCACCGAGCGTTTTTCTCCTAATGCTCTCTTGCTTTTTACGATCATGGGGGTGTCCTCCTTGTGGTTAACAGTGTTAACTTGTTTTTGATGGGGATATTATACCGCAATTTTCGCCGTTTGTCAAGGGGCTTGCATAAAAAAGCGGGGGAAAGAATAAAAAAACTTGCAATTTTGCGATAAAATTGTTATAATAAAAAAGCCCCCCGCGCCGAGGCGCAGGGGGAAGGGCTTAACCGTTTACGTGAGCCCCGAAGGGGATGATCGCGAGGCTTGCCAGCTTAAAGCACTGCTTGCCGAAGGGAATACCGATGATGGTGATGCAGAAGAATATGCCTGCGAGCAGGTAGCCCAGTGCCAGCTCCCAACCAAACAAAATAGCCCAGATGATATTGGCGATCGGATGCGAGCCGAAATTGCTGGCTACCGTTTTGCCAAAGGGGAAGAGGGACAGGCTTGCCATTTTGAAGCACTGCTTACCGAAGGGGATGCCAATGATGGTGATGCAGAGCAAAAGTCCGGAGAAGAACCAACCCAGTGCCGTGCCGATGCCGATGATGAGGAACCAAAGAATGTTGCCGATGACTTTCATAACGTGAGATCTCCTTACGTATCAGTATTCCGAGCAGTGTCGGTAACGATAGTATATCATTAAAAGCAAGAGATGTCAAGAGAGGTGGAAAAAATGCAAAGAGATCTATATGAAAATGAAGAAAGCGGCTTCGCCGCCGCCGATTTGCGAGAGGGCTTGATCCTCGCGGGCATCAAGGAGCTGGAGAACCACGGTCTCGGCGGCTTTTCTCTCCGCCGCGTTGCCGCCGCCGCAGGGGTGTCCTGCGCCGCGCCCTATAAGCACTTCAAGGACAAGGAGGCGCTTTTGCAAGCCATCTTCTCCTATATCAACGAAAAATGGGCACTCCTTGAGGAGCATATCTGCGCCCTATATAAAAATGAAAAAAGACGCTCTATCGTGGAGCTCTGCCTTGCCGCCATTCGCTTTTGGATCGGCAACCCCCATTTCCGCTCGGTGCATATGATGGAAAAGGGCGAGGGAGAGGGCAGAGAGGACTTTGGCTTTGGTGAAAAAACGGCTTCCTTGCTCTCCGAATGGGCGGAGGAAAAGACTTTGACCGCGGACGAACGTGCGGAAATGCTTTATACCGTCCGCTCGCTTTTGTCGGGGGCGGTGATGCTGCTTGCGGACGGATACCTTGAAAACGACCCCGTCACCTTCCTTATGTTCCGCCGCTCCTTCGAAAAGGCAATTCCCGTTTAATGTAAATAATTATTTGCATTAAAGAGGAAAGAATGAAAACGGTAACCAAAAGTCCTTTGCCGCATAAGATGGTAATGTGAAGGGTGACCCCTTCAAAAAACGCGGCGCGTGCCGCACGCCCACCGTGGCAGAAAGGACCTCTATGAACAACTGTCTTTGCCATCTCTTCGACGACAACTGCACCTGGGTCATCATCCTGGCTCTGGTTCTCGTCTTCTGTTGCTGCTGCAACGGCTAACATACCACCCTGAGGCTGTCGCTTGCGACAGCCTCTTTTTTTTGGTTTGAGGCGTAGCGATGCCATACGGTGCTTCGCGCCGCTTCGATCCGCCTCGGGCGGATGCAAACCAAGCCTCCCTCCGAGAGGGAGGGGGACTGCGGAGTGGTGGAAGGAGTGAGCGAGAGCAAATAAAAGCGCAAGGTAATGGGTTTGTAAAAAGCAAAGCTTGCTCATTTTTCTTTGCAAGCTCCCGTTCCTTCGCGCGCACCGCTACTGCCGCCCACTCCTCCCGCCACGGCGCAAGCCCCGTGCCACCTCGCTCTCGGAGGGAGGCTAAACGCCGCTTTGCGGCGATTCGATCCGCGTTAGGCGGATCGACGTCGGTCCCTACGGTATTTCCTTTTCCAAAAAGGCTTGGGGGCTTTCCCTTGAAAAGCCCCCCGATATAAACCAAACGCTTTCCGCCCTTTTTCTTTCTTTTGTCGCTTTTTGCTTGACAATTGCGCCGTTTAATGCTATAATGTATTGTAATTCTCGTGTCCTTCCCCCTCCGTTCACCGCAGGGTGAGTATGGAAGTGAGGGTGTGAGGGATACTAAAGGGTACGGATGTGTTGCGGCTTTGCCGCGAAAGGAGCAATTCGATATGGAACAGAAAAAGAAAAACGGCTTTGCCAGTGGCCTCGGCTTCGTGCTTGCCTCTGCGGGCTCTGCCGTAGGTCTCGGTAACATCTGGGGCTTCCCCTACAAGACGGGTGCCAACGGCGGCGCCGCCTTCGTTCTCGTCTACGTGCTGATGGCCATGCTCATCGGTATCGCGGGCATGATAGCGGAGATGTACCTCGGCAAGCGTGCCCAGGCAAACCCCGTTACCGCCTTTAAGAAGGTCAATAAAAAGCTGGGCGGCCTCGGTCTTCTGGCTGTGGCGATCCCCTTCTTCATTATTTGCTATTACTCGGTGCTGGGCGGCTACACCCTGCGCTGTGCCATCTCCTCCTTTGCCGATATCGGTAAGAGCTTCAACGAGGTGGGCGCAGGCATGGATGCCTTTATGGCGAACCCCTGGCTTCCCGTCGTTTGCACCGTTCTTTTCCTCGGCATCGCCGTGTTCATCATCATGGGCGGCGTACAAAAGGGCATTGAGAAGGCGTCTAAGATATTGATGCCCGCCCTCTTTATCATCCTCTTCGCCGTTATGGTCTATTCCCTTTGCCTCGGTGAGGGTGTAAGGGACGGCCTCGATTTCTACATTTTGAAGCTGGACTTCAAGGCCCTCGGCTGGAAGGGCGTTGCCGCCGCCATGGGTCAGGTCTTCTTCTCCATGTCCCTCGGTATGGGCATCATGGTTGCCTACGGCTCTTATACGGGCGAGGAGATCAATCTCTTCAAGTCGGCCGTGCAGGTCAGCATCATCGACACCTGCGTGGCTCTGATGGCAGGCTTCGCCATTTTCCCCGCCGCCTTCCACTTTATGGCGGTAGAGGGCGTGGCGGCAGAGGCGGTGGGTCTCGGTGGCTTTGCGCTCCTGTTCTACACCCTGCCTCAGGTCTTTGCCTCTCTTGGGGCGGTGGGTGCCGTCGTCGGCTTCCTCTTCTTCGTGATGGTTTCCATTGCCGCCATCACCTCGGTGGTCTCCCTGGTTGAGGTGGTCACCCAGTTCGTCATCCAGAAGATGCGCATCAGCCGCAAAAAGGCGGCGATCATTCCCATGATCGTTGCCGCCCTCGTCTCGGTGCTGGTCTCCCTCTCCCTCGGCGGTCACTTCACCGTCATCGGGCGCGACCTGCTCACCGTCTTCGACGAGATGACCAACACCGTGCTGATGCCCTTGTGCGCTCTCGCCGCCGCTCTCGTGGTGGGCTGGGGCATCAAGACCAAGGAGATGGCAGACAACATCTACCCCAAAGAGCCCCTCGTCGGTACGATGGTCTCCTATATGGTCAAATCCTTGACGCCGCTTCTGATCCTTGTGGTCGCCATCTTCGGCATGGCAAGCAACGTCATCGAGGACAGCAGCTATTGGTATATCATCGGTGCCGCCTTCCTTCTGTCCTTCATCGCCTTTGCCGTGTACTATATCTTCTTTATGAACAAGGACACCGGCTGCAACGCCGACGAGCTGGACTTGGCCGAATAACTTCTTTGTGTTGACCGTTGCCCTGCCAAAAGCAGGGCAACGACTCTTTGAGAGACTTTTTCTCTTATCATGTAGAAAGGAATCCGAAATGAACGAGAACAAAGTGCCCACCCTTGCCGTGGGTATCGATATCGGCTCTACCACCGCCAAGCTGGTGGTGACGGAGGGAGACGAGACTCTCTACCGCCGCTACGAAAGACATCTCTCCCGTGTCAGGGAAAAGACCTACGAGCTGTTGAAGGATGCCGAGAGCGTGCTGAAGGGGAGGCACTTCACCGTTGCCATCTCCGGCTCGGCGGGTCTCGGTCTCTCCGAGGCGGCGGACATTCCCTTCGTCCAAGAGGTCTACGCCACCGCCGCCGTGGTGCGTCGCTTCGCACCCGATACGGGCACCGTCATTGAGCTGGGCGGCGAGGACGCCAAGATCATTTTCTTTGAGGGCGGCACAGACGAGCGCATGAACGGCTCTTGCGCGGGCGGCACGGGCGCATTCATCGACCAGATGGCGGCTCTTTTGTCCGTCACCCCCGACGAGCTGGATGCGCTAAGCCTCTCTGCCACCCGTATCTATCCCATCGCCTCCCGTTGCGGCGTGTTTGCCAAGACCGACGTTCAGCCTCTCCTCAATCAGGGGGTGCGCCATGAGGACATTGCCGCCAGCATCTATCAGGCGGTGGTGAGTCAGACGGTGGCGGGCCTCGCCTGCGGCCGCCGCATTACGGGCAAGGTGCTGTTCCTCGGCGGTCCGCTCCATTATTGCAAGGGGCTTCGCCACCGCTTCACCGAGACATTGGGACTGAATGACGATACCGCCACCCTTCCCGAATACGCCCTTTACGCCGTGGCACTGGGTGCCGCCTTGTACGGCGCGAAGGAAGGAAAGACCTATACCCTTGACGCCGTCCTCGCGGCGGTGGAGGGAGCTATGGGCGGTGAGACCGCCGCCCACCGTCTCGACCCTCTCTTTTCCTCCGCAGAGGAGTACGAGACCTTTGCCGCCCGTCACGCCGCCGCCACGGTGGCAGAGACCGATCCCGCCTCCTACGAGGGTGACGCCTATCTCGGTATCGACTGCGGCTCCACCACCACCAAGCTGGTGCTGATGGCGGCGGATAAGTCTCTCCTTTATACCTATTACGCCGCCAATCGCGGCGACCCCGTTTCTATCATCAAGGAGCAGCTACATAAGGTCTACGCCCTGTGCGGCGACCGCATCCGCATCCGCGCCTCCGCCGTCACGGGCTACGGTGAGGAGCTGATCAAGACCGCCTTCGGCGTGGACTTCGGGCTGGTAGAGACCCTTGCCCATTACGCCGCCGCCCGTCATTTTTGTCCCGAGGTGGATTTCATTCTGGACATTGGCGGACAGGACATCAAGTGCTTCCGCATTCGCGGCGGTGCTATCGACAGCATCATGCTCAACGAGGCCTGCTCCTCGGGCTGTGGCTCCTTCGTGGAGACCTTTGCACGCTCCATGGGCATGACGGTGGCCGATTTTGCCAAGGCGGGTCTGTTCAGCGAGGCTCCCGCCGATCTCGGCTCTCGCTGTACCGTCTTTATGAACTCCTCGGTCAAGCAATCCCAAAAGGACGGTGCCACCGTGGCGGACATCTCGGCGGGACTCTCCGTCAGCGTGGTGAAGAACGCTCTCTACAAGGTCATTCGCTGTGGCTCTGCAGACGAGCTGGGCAAAAATGTGGTGGTGCAGGGCGGTACCTTCTACAACGACTCCGTCCTCCGCGCCTTTGAAAGAGAGCTGGGGAAGGAGGTCATCCGTCCCACCGTAGCGGGGCTGATGGGTGCTTACGGTGCCGCCATTCACGCCTGTGAGATGCAAAAGGAGAGCTCCACTCTTCTCACTCCCGACGAGCTTGCCGCCTTCCGCCATACGGCGAAGAGCGCGGTGTGTCGCGGCTGTACCAACGGCTGTCACCTCACCGTCAACGACTTTGGCACGGGCAAAAGATTCGTGTCGGGCAACCGTTGTGAAAAGGGTCTCGGCAAGGCGGTGGCGGACGAGACGCTTCCCAATCTTTACGAATATAAGAGACAAAAGCTCACCTCCCTCCCCGAGGGAGAGGCGGTGCGCGGCACGGTGGGGCTTCCCCTTGCCCTTGGCATGTACGAGCTTCTGCCTCTCTGGCACGCCGCCTTCCGCGCCCTCGGCTTCAAGGTGACCGTTTCCTCCATGTCCACCCGCGCTACCTACGAGAAAGGGCAGCTCTCCATCCCCTCCGACACGGCTTGCTATCCCGCTAAGCTGATGCACGGCCATATGGAGGAGCTGGTGGAGAAGGGGGTGGATGCCATCTTCTATCCCTGTCTCACCTATAACGTGGACGAGAAGGTCAGCGACAACCATTACAACTGCCCCGTGGTGGCCTATTACGCAGAGCTTTTGGCAAGTAATATGGAAAGCCTTGCGGGAGCGAGATTTATCTATCCCTACCTGAACATCAACGACGAAAGGGCACTTGGCAACGGGCTTTACCGCGCTTTGTCACCCTATTTCCCCATCACCGAGAAGGAGGCACTTCACGCCGCCCGCGCGGGGCTTGCCGCCCAAGCCGCCCATATGGCCGACCTGCGGGCACAGGGAGAGGCGGCGCTTGCCTACGCCGATGCCCACGGCAAGCGGGTCATGGTGCTGGCGGGGCGTCCCTATCACGCCGACGCCGAGATCTCACACGGCATCGACTCCCTCGCCACCTCCCTCGGCTTCGTGGTGGTCAGCGAGGACAGCGTCTGTCACCTGACCGACCCTCAGCCCGTTCGCGTCCTGAATCAATGGACCTACCACGCCCGTCTCTATCGCGCCGCTCGCTTGGCCACCGAGAGGGAAAACGTGAGTCTCGTGCAGCTCGTCTCCTTCGGGTGCGGTCTTGACGCCGTCACCACCGACGAGGTGCGCTCCGTCCTTGAGGCAGGCGGCAAGCTGTATACCCAGATCAAGATCGACGAGATCGCGGGTCTGGGTGCGGTCAAGATCCGTCTGCGGAGTCTCATGGGCGCATTGGATGAACGAGAAAGAGCAAAGGAGAGAAGGAATGAAAAATAATTACTACGTCCCCTTTACCAAGGAGATGAAAAAGACCCATACCATCCTCATCCCCGATATGCTCCCCATGCACTTCAAGCTCATCGCCCGCGTGCTGGACAACTACGGCTTTCATACCGAGCTGCTCACGGGAGACGGCAAGGAGATCGCCGCCACGGGGGTCAAGTACGTGCATAACGATACCTGCTATCCCGCCGTTCTGGTGATCGGGCAGTTTATCCACGCCCTTCAAAGCGGCAAGTACGACCTCGACAAGACCGCCCTCATCATGTTCCAGACGGGGGGCGGCTGTCGCGCCTCCAATTACATATCCCTCATCCGCAAGGCCCTTGAAAAGGCGGGCTTCGGTCACGTGCCCGTCATCTCCATGAGCTTTTCGGGTATCGAAAAGCACCCGGGCTTCCGTATGCCCCTGTCCATGATCCGCCGTATGATGTACAGCATCCTGTACGGTGACCTGCTCATGTCCCTCATCAATCAGACCCGTCCCTACGAAACGGAAAAGGGAAGCGCACAGGCCTTGGCGGACGAGTGGGTCGCACGCATTGCCGCGGGCATGGAAAGGGGAAAACGGATCAGCTATGCCCGTGTGAAGGAGACCTATCGTGAGATCCTCGCCTCCTTTGCCGCCCTTGAAAGAAGTAAGGAGGAAAAGGTACGCATCGGCGTGGTGGGCGAGATCTACGTCAAATATTCTCCCCTCGCCAACAACCGCCTTTGTGACCTCCTCGTCCGCGAGGGGGCTGAGCCCGTGGTGCCGGGGCTTCTTGATTTTTGCATTTTTATCACCACCAACACCGCCTACGAATATCCCGTCTACGGCGGCTCCTACCTGAAACACAAGGCCTTTACCGTGGCACGGAATTACTTTGTGAAAAAGCAAAAGGATATGATCGCCGCCATCAAGGAGGAGGGAAGCTTCCGTACCCTTTCCGATTTTGAGCATACCGAGACGCTGGTGAAGGGGTATATCGACAAGGGTGCCAAGATGGGTGAAGGGTGGCTTCTCACCGCCGAAATGCTAGAGCTGACCGAAAACGGCTGTCTCGGCATCGTTTGCACACAGCCCTTCGGGTGCTTGCCCAACCACGTTTGCGGTAAGGGCATGATGAAGCCCATCAAGGAGAGAAACCCCGGTATTAACATCGTTGCCATTGATTACGACACCGCCATGTCGGTGGTCAACCAGGAAAACCGCATCAAGCTGATGCTGTCCTCCGCCAAGGAGGAGCTGGAAAGACGGCAGAAAAAAACGGAAGCGACGGTTTGATCTCCGTTTTTCGAGTGCCTTCAAAAAGTCAAAAGCAAAGGACCGCCCCGCGAGAGGGACGGTCTTTTCTGTCTCTTGACAATCCTCGCGGGGTGTGATACAATACAATAGATAAAGAATATCCATCGAAACGAGGGATGATCATGAAACATATTTTTATTGCCAATCCTGCCGCGGGACCCAAAAGCTCGGTCACCGCGATCAAGGAGGAGGTGGCGAAGCTCACAGACCGCTACGACGTAACGGTGTACGAGACGGTGGGGCAGGGGGATGCTACGCGCTTCATCAGAGAATACTGCGAGGCGCATCCCGAGGAGGAGGTGCGGTTTTACGCCTGCGGCGGAGACGGTACCCTCAACGAGGTGGTCAACGGCGCGGCGCGCTACGTGCATGCCTCGGTGTCCTGCTACCCTTGCGGAAGCGGCAACGACTTCGTGAAATATTACGGCGGCAAGGAGGCCTTTCTCTCCATTCCCGACCTGCTTGAGGGAGAGGAAAGAGAGGTGGACCTCATCAGCGACGGCAAAACGCTGTCGGTGAACGTGGCCAATTTCGGCTTTGACTATGCCGTTTGCCATACCATGCAAAGGGTCAAGCGTCTTCCGCTTCTCGGCGGCAAGCGCGCTTATTACGCGGGCATCGTGAAGAGCATCTTCACGGGGCGCAAGCACAAGGCACGGGTATACGTGGACGGTCAGCTCATCGGTAAGGGGGAGACCATTATGCTTTGCACCGTGGCCTGCGGCAATTACGTGGGCGGCTCCTATATGTGCGCCCCTCGCTCGGACAACGAGGACGGGCTGCTTGAGGTCTGCCTTGCCACCCCTGTTTCCATTCCCACCTTCGCGGGTCTTATCGGGGCTTATTCGAGGGGTGAGCATCTGGACGACCCGAAGTGTGCCTCCTTTATGTACTACGCGCGCGGCAAGCGAGTGGAGGTCATTGCGGAGGAAGAGGATTTTGGCTACGCCATGGATGGCGAGATGATCCCCTCAAGGCACTTCACGCTGGAGGTTCTCCCCGCCGCCCTGCGTTTCGCTATACCGCATGCCGCGGCTGAGTTTTTGAAAAACAAAACGGGAAAAGAGGTCATAAAGGCTTAAATGAAAACATTAGTTTACATGATAAGGCATGGGGAGAGTGAGGGCAACGCCGTTCGCAGCTTTCTCGGCCACACCGACCTGCCCTTGACCGAGCGCGGCAGAGGGCAAGCACGGGACGTGTCGGCCTATCTTGAGAAAATGGGCATTCGCCCCGACGTGGCGTATGCCAGCCCCCTTTGCCGCGCCTATGAGACGGCGCGGCTTGCCCTGTCTCATATGCCCACGCTTCCTATTGACACCTCCGACGAACTGCGAGAGATCTACGCGGGAAAGTGGGAGAATATGCTGATTTCCGATATAGAAAAGGAATATCGGGCGGAGTTTGGAGCCTGGCGCACCGACCTTGGCAACGCCTGCCCCAACGAGGGGGAGAGCGTGAAGGCACTTGCCCACCGTGTGCGCGCGGAGGTCTTGCGCATTGCCGCCGAAAACCCCGGCAAGACGGTGCTGATCGCCTCCCACGCCACCCCTGTCCGTACCTTTGAGACGTTGGCAAGAGGCTGGGACGTCGAGCGGGCGCGGGAGATCAACTGGCCCGCCAACGCGTCGATCTCCGCCTACCTGTGCGAGGGGGAGACGGTGACGCCCTTGTTCTACGCCTTGGATTCCTATCTGTCGGACGGCGGAGACGTGGCGTGGATGGGACGATAATTGGGGCTTGACTTTTTTGCCTCCTTGGTATATAATGTTGTAGTAATCAAAAATAATTTATATAAAAGGAGTTTTATATCATGAAAAAGATTATTTCCTTGGCAATGGTACTTCTCATGCTTTTGGGCTGCTTCGCTATGGTGGCCTGCAATCAGGAGGGCGGCGATATCTTGGTGCAGACCAACGCTTACTTCGCACCCTTCGAGTACTACGACGGCACCGAGATCGTCGGCGTTGACGTGGAGATCATGAACCGCGTTGGCGAGAAGCTTGGCAAGAAGATCGTTTGGAACGACGGTGACTTCGGTATTATCATTGATACCGTTAAGGAGGGCAAGCTGGCTGACTGTGGCGCGGCGGGTCTGACCATCACCGACGAGAGAAAAGAGAAGGTAGACTTCTCCGATCCCTACTACACCTCCATTCAGTACGTTATCCTTCCCGCCGAGACCGACATCGAGACCAAGACGGTGGACGGCGTGACCTACATCGTGTGGGAGGCACTTGCCGGCAAGACCATCGCCACCCAGACGGATACCACGGGCTGGATCTACACCGACGGTGAGATCAACGCCACTGCCGACAACGATTACGGCTACGACGGCGTTCTTTACGGCACCGACACCAAGCACGAGGCTATGGATTCCGCTAACGTTGCGGCTGACGCTCTGGGCATCACCATTGACGCCATCATCGTTGACGAGCTTCCCGCCAAGTACATCGTTGCCAACAACACCAAGGGCTTCACCTGCTACCCCCTGTACTACTCGGGTGCCGAGGGCGAGGCAGACTCCCCTGTTGAGGAGCAGTACGCCATCGCGGTGACCAAGGGCAACACCGAGCTGCTTGACGCCATCAACGCGGTGCTCGCTGAGCTTCTCGTGAAGGATGCCGACGGCAAGACTCAGGTAGAAAAGATGGTCATGGCTCACATGGGCATGAACGACTAATAGAAAAGCTCGTAAAAGGAACCGTGCTTAGCACAGTTCCTTTTACTGATATTAAGAAATAAGGTATGTAAAATGGATTTTTTTAAGAACATAGTCGTTCTCGTTACCAACGAAAAGTATATGGGAATGCTTTTCGAGGGTCTTGGCAGAACGTTACTTGTTTCGGTCTTTGCGGCGATCCTCGGCCTTTTGCTGGGTACGCTGGTGGCTATCGTGGGGCTTTCGAGGTCCAAGGGAGCGGCGATCCCCCGCGCCATATGTAAGGCCTACGTCACGGTGATCAGAGGAACGCCTATGGCGCTTTAGCTCTTTATTATGGCGTATGCCATCTTCGCGGTGCGCGGCTTCCCCAAGGAGATCACCGCTATCATTGCCTTTGGCATCAATTCGGGTGCATACGTGTCCGAGAGCATCAGAGCGGGCATCCTTTCGGTGGACATCGGACAGACCGAGGCGGGACGCGCGCTGGGACTTGCCAACGGCACCACCATGGGTAAGATCGTGGTTCCTCAGGCGATCAAAAACGTCATTCCCGCCATCGGAAACGAGCTGATCGCCCTGATCAAGGAGACCTCTATCGTCAGCATGATCGGTATGTACGACCTGACGCAGGCGGCCAAGGTCATCGGCGCGGGCAACAATATGGCGAGCTACATCGTGCCTATGTCGGTGGCGGCGTGCTTCTATCTTGCGATCGTATATCTGCTCACGTTTGGAATCAAAAAGGTAGAAACGAGGTTGAGAGCAAGTGATAAGCGTTAAGGATATTTACAAAAGCTTTGGTAAGCTTCAGGTTCTCAAGGGCGTTTCCTGTGAGATCAAGGACGGCGAGAGAGTAGCCATCATCGGTCCGTCGGGAAGCGGAAAAAGCACTCTGCTTCGTTGTATGAATCTGCTTGAGGTCCCGACCGGCGGCGAGGTGTGGCTGGAAGAAAGCCTCATCACGGATACCGCCGTATATCGGCATCCCGATATTATCAGAAGATCAAAGACCTACGCGGCTCTGTCCGCCACCATGGACGGTGAGGCGGCGATGGAAAAGATCGTCTCCGAGCGTCTCCTCAAAAAGAAGGAGGGCAAGGCCTTCCGCACCGCGCTCAAAGAGTTTGAAAGGGAAAACCGCATTGATATTAACCTGGCGCGTCAGCGTATGGGTATGGTGTTCCAGCAGTTTAATCTCTTCAACAATATGAGTGTCATCGAAAACATCATGCTTGCCCCCGTTCAACTGCAGACCAAGGCACTTGCCCGCGCCAAGCGGGTCAACCTGCGCCGTAAGCTCGCCAATTTGCTTCGCAAGAACAAAAAAGCGCTTCTGCCCGTGGAGACCACCAAGGCGGAGATCAAGGAAAAGGCACGCGAGAACGCCCTGTCGCTTCTTGCCCGTATCGGTCTTGAGGAGAAGGCGGACGTGTATCCCTCCACCCTGTCGGGCGGACAAAAGCAGAGAATTGCCATCGTCCGCGCCCTTGCCATGAATCCCAAGGTCATGCTCTTTGACGAGCCCACCTCCGCCCTTGACCCCGAAATGGTAGGCGAGGTGCTGGATCTGATCCGTGACCTGGCGAAGGAAGGCATGACCATGGTCATCGTCACCCACGAAATGGGCTTTGCCCGTGAGGTGGCCGACCGCGTGATCTTTATGGACGGCGGCAACATCCTGGAGGAAGCACCTCCCGCCGAGCTGTTCGACGATCCCAAGCAACCCAGAACACAGCAGTTCTTGAAGTGCGTTCTGTAATATGAACCGACAAAAACGGAGAAGGAATTCTCCGTTTTTTCGCTGAATGACACGGAATTTGTAAGGGAAGAATAAAAGCCCTCCCTTTTGAATGTAAAGAATAATTTACAAAGAATGCCCATTTCGCGCAAGCGCGAAATGGGCATTCTTTTTGGATACGCGGCAAAAGGAGAGGATCGCCGCCGTGCTTCAGAGATAATCGAAGCCGTCTGCGTCGTTCACACAGGCGGGAAGGAGGCGGAAGGAGAAGGTAAACTCTCTTTCGGACAGTCTCCATTTTTCCGCCAGCACAGGGCCGCAGGAGTTAGAGCCGATGCCGCTCTGCTTGTAATCGATCCGCACCGCCGTCTCGGCCAAGGGGGAAAGCTCGTAGTCGTGAGCCGTCGCGCTCAACATGGCGTCGGTAAAGTGGCTGGCGTTAAAGCTGATGTGAGGCGTGTCCTCTGCCGCCGTTACGAGCAGACCGTGACCTGCCTCATTGGCCAGCGTGAGCCACAGGGTGTCGTCGTGGGCCATATTCTCTTGGGGACGGACGTAATGCTCAAAATGATCGGTGACGGTGGAGGTGTACACGCCCATTTTCGCCGCCTGTCGCTTGTCCTTGTAGGACTCTACGGGGCCGAGACCGAAGTAGCGGAGCATTTCGGTGTCCTCACGCATCAAGAAGGCGTAGCCGAAGCGAGGCAGGAAGGGCTTACCTTCCGAGACGCTCACCTCGGTGGTGACGGTCACGCCCTCGCCCGCGCGGAAGCGGTAGGTGACGTTCATGCGCAGCAGGGGGAACTTGATGGCGGCACCAAGGGAGAGACGGGCACGGACGGTGATCTCGTCCTCCTTTTCCTCGGTCGTGACACCGTAGCATTTGACCTCCATACGGTCATAGCCCGCGTTCAGCCATTCTTTCTTGATGATTCTGTCGTTGTCGGTGGGAGCGCGCCATATGTTGGGGGTAACGGGAGAGGCAAGCAGCTCCTTCTCACCGTCGGCAACGGAAACGAGCAGACCCGATTGCTTGTCTACCCGATAGGAGCGGAGACCGTCGGTGACGGTGTAGGCGCGGTCACATTCGCACAGCGCGAGGCTGACGGAGGGCTTGTTCTCTCTCGCTCGCTTTGCGCGCGCGGCGGGAATGGCAAACTGCTCGTGTCCCACCTCGTGTCCCGCCTCCGCCCAAGGCTTTGCCTCGTTGGTACGGAAGGAGAGGGTCAGATAAATGGCACCGTCAAGAGCGGAAAGATCGCCAAGCGGCAGAGAATAGGTGCGGCTGTAGCCGGGCTTCACGTTCAACTCGGCCACGCGCCCTTGCTTGATCACCGTACCGTTGCGCTCCACGCGCCAATACATATCCAAGTCGGTGAGGGGGGTGAAATGACGGGTGCTTTTGAGGGTCACCGTCTGCTTCTCCGCGTTAAAGGTGGCGCGGCAGGGACGGATGACCTGCTTGTATTCAAGGAAGCCGGTGTGAGGCTTGCGGTCGGGATAGACCAAGCCGTCCACGCAGAACTCGCCGTCGTGAGGGCCCTCGTCCAGGTCGCCGCCGTAGGTGTACTTGGGTGCGCCGGGGGTGCCGATGTCCACCGTGTGGTCGGTCATTTCCCAAACACAGCCGCCAAAGAAGCTGTCGTATTTGTAGATCAGCTCCCAATAATCCTCAAGGTCGCCGGGGCCGTTGCCCATGGCGTGGCAGTATTCGCAAAGGAAGAAGGGCTTTGTGATCTTGGGGTTTTTGAGATACCACTCAAGTGTCTGCTCGACGGAGGGGTACATACGGCTTTCCACGTCGATGTAGTCGCAATTCATCTTGGGCTTGTCCTCGGCCGTCTTGCCGTGCATGTAGTGGGATTCGTAATAGCGCGAGGCATCCTCACAATGCACGATACATTCGGGGTCGCGGCGGTGGAAATATTCAGACATCCTTCTGTGGTTGAGACCCGTACAGCTTTCGTTACCCACAGACCACATGAGAATGGAGGTGCGGCACTTGTCTCGCTCAAACATTCTCTCCGCGCGGTCAAGGTATGCCTCCGTCCAGTCGGGGCTGTCGGTCAGTGCCTCCCAAGCACCGAGAGGGCAGAAGCCGTGGGTCTCGATGTCGGTCTCGTCGCAAACGTAGAAGCCCAGCTTGTCGCACAGCTCAAGGAAGCGAGGGTCGTTGGGGTAGTGGCTGGTGCGGATCATATTCACGTTGTGCGCCTTCAAAATGTAAAGGTCGCGGAGTATATGGTCGAGAGGCGTAGCCGCGCCGAGACGGGGATGGCTGTCGTGGCGGTTGACGCCCTTTCCCTTCACCTTTTTGCCGTTGATATAGATCACGCGCCCCTTGACCTCAAAGAGACGGATACCTACGTTCTGACGGATCAGCTCCTCACCTGCCTGCAAATACAGGGTGTAGAGAGTGGGAGTCTCGTCGCTCCAAAGAGAGGGCTTGTCTACGGGAAGGGTGATGGAGGCCTTGGTGTCTACGGGCAATTCGCCCTCGGCAAGCGTCTTGCCCTCGGGAGAGACTAAGGTGTAGGAAACGGACAAAGCACCGTTGGTCTCGATCTCCGCCTTGACGGTGGCGCGGGAGAAGTCTGCCGTGGGCACACCCCTGATGTAAAGATCGGTCACGTGGGTCTTGTCGCGGAGCAGAAGATAGACCTCGCGGAAGATGCCCGAAAGACGGAACTTGTCCTGATCCTCAAGATAAGAGCCGTCGCACCATTTGACCACCACCACCTGCAAGCGGTTCTTGCCCGCGTGGGCGTAGGGGGTCAGATCCACCTCGGTGGTCATATGGCTGACCTGACTGTAAGCGGCGAAGACACCGTTGACGAAAACGTAGAAGCAGGAGTCCACACCCTCAAAGACCAAGCGCGCCGTTTTGCTTGCCAGAGTCTCGGCCGAAAGCACGAAGTCTCTCTCGTAAAGGCCGCAGGGGTTCTCATCGGGAACGTGGGGCGGATCCACGGGGAAGGGATAGTTGAAGTTGATGTATTTGGGAGCGTCGTAGCCACGGCCAAGGGCCATCTGCCAGCTCATGGGTACGGTGAGACGGTCGCCCGTGGGGCGGTAATCGGCGGCGGTGAAGTCGGGCAGATCTCTGACCGTCTTGAAAAAGGTAAAATCCCATTCGCCGCACAGGCTGACGAAGCGAGAGGAGGACGCGCGATTTTCGGTGTCCGCCGCCGCCTTCGTATCAAATGGGATAAAATAGGCATGGGGTCTCTCGCACCCGACGTGAAGCTTGTCGAGGGACAGGTGATAGGTAAGCTCAGGTTTCATAAGAATTCCTCTTTCGCTTATGATTTTTGAAAAAAAGCGCATCACGCACACAGTGCGTGATGCGCTACTTGCATCATACCATTTTTTTACCGTAAAGTCAAGGGCTTTGGTATTTTTTCCATACGGTGCGGAGAAAATCCATTTTGCCGAGACTTACGCGTTTTTCACCAAGCCCTTTTGCAAAAGAACGTTGGCGTACACCGCGCTTTCGCCGGTGGCAATGATCACGTGACAGTTCTTTTTGACTTCCTCGTAGAATTCAAAACGCTCGATCTCACCGATGGCGTCCGCGCCGCGCTCGTCGTGCTTGGCCACGATCTTTTTGTATTCCTCCCAAATGGGGGTCTCCACCTTTTCCACGTCTCTTTCCATCAGAGCCATCAGGTTCATGGGCTTTTCTACGTAGGTGTCGAGAGGGAATACGGTGAGAATGGCATCCAGAATTTCGGGTACGCCGTGGCCGTCGGCACGAATGACAATGCAGTTCTTGCCCATGGTCTCGGCGGGGAAGTTGCCGTCGGCAATGCAAAGACGGTCGGAGTGACCCATCTCGCAAAGAGCCTTTAAGAGATCGGGGGAGAGGATAGCGGGAATGCCCTTTAACATATTCGTTCTCCTTTTCGGATGCCTTAACGCTGTACGCGACCGCTACCGCTACCGCCGGCCAAGGCCTTGACCTCGTCCACGGATACCAGGTTGTAGTCACCCTGAATGGTGTGCTTGAGGCAGGATGCCGCTACGGCAAACTCAATGGAATCCTGGGTGGCGTAGCCCATCAGCTGAGAGTAGATCAGACCGCCGCCGAAGGAGTCACCGCCGCCCACACGGTCAACGATGTGCATATGATAGCTCTTCGAGAAGCAGTAGTTCTCGCCGTCGTAGAGCAGAGCGGCCCAGTCGTTGTCGTTGGCGGAGATGGAGGTGCGCAGGGTGATGGCAACCTTCTTGAAGCCGAACTTGTCAGCCAGCTGCTTGGCCACGCTCTTGTAGCCCTCGTGGTTGAGCTTGCCGCCGTCAATGTCGGTGTTCTCGGCGTCGATGCCGAAGACGTAGTGAGCGTCCTCCTCGTTGGAGATGCAGACGTCGATGTACTCGGCAAGACGGGTCATGGTCTCGCGGGCCTCCTCGCGGCTCCACAGCTTCTTGCGGTAGTTGAGGTCGCAAGAGATGGTGGCACCGGCGGCCTTTGCGGCCTTGCAGGCCTCGAGGCAGATGTCGGCTACGTTCTTGCCCAGAGCGGGAGTGATGCCGGTGAAGTGGAACCACTCCACACCCTCAAAGATGGCCTTCCAATCAAAGTCCTCGGGCTTAGCGAGGGCAATGGCGGAGTAAGCGCGGTCGTAGATGACCTTGGAGGGACGCTGAGAGGCACCCTTCTCGATGTAGTAGATACCCACGCGCTCGCCGCCGCGAGTGATCTTCGAGGTATCAACGCCATAGCGGCGCAGAGAGTTGACGGCCATCTGGCCGATCTCGTGCTTGGGGAGCTTGGTCACGAAGGAGGCGTCTAAGCCGTAGTTGGCAAGAGACACAGCCACGTTGGCCTCGCCACCGCCGAAGGTAGCCTCAAACTCATCGGCTTGAGCAAAACGGAGGTAGTCATAGGGAGCAAGACGGAGCATAAGTTCGCCAAAGGTAACAACTTTTTTCATTTTCTTCTTCCTTTTCTGTTTTTTTGCGGCGTACCGCATTTTTCGTTCTTATTGTACCGCATTTTCCTCCATTTGTCAAGAACAAGTGTGAAAGAAAAGCAATAAAAGGAAAATAAATGGAAATGCGAGGAAAAAAGTTTTGTTTTACTCTTGCATTTTTTGGCAGATGGGGATATAATGGAGGGGAAAAACATAGATATAGATAGGAGATATGACCATGCCCCTTATTAACGACAGCTTTATGCTCCACAGCGAAACGGCAAAGCATTTGTTCCACGACTATGCCAAGCTCCTGCCCATCATTGACTACCATTGCCATCTTTCCCCCAAGATGATCGCGGACGACCACCGCTTCCGTAACGCCACCGACCTGTTCCTTGGCGGTGACCACTACAAGTGGCGTCAGATGCGTACCCACGGTGTGGAGGAGAGATTTATGACGGGCGACGCGCCTGACGAAGAGAAGTTTGCCAAGTGGGCGGAGACCTTGCCCCTCTTGATCGGCAATCCCCTCTTGCACTGGAACGCCCTTGAGCTTGCGGAGTATTTCGACACCTACGATATGCTCACCCCCAAGAACTGCGCCGCCATTTACGAGAAGGTAAACGCATTTCTTGCCCGTCCCGATTACAGCGCGAGAGGCCTCATCAGCCGCTCGAATGTAACGGCACTTTGTACCACCGACGATCCCCTTGACGACCTGCGCTATCACAAGCAGATCGCCGCTTTGCCCAAGGAGGAGTTTGCCACCAAGGTCCTGCCCACCTTCCGCCCCGACAAGTGCGTGGAGATCGGCAAGGAGCCCTTCCTCGGCTATATCGAGCAGACGGGTGTTTCGAGCTACAAGGAGCTCTTAAGCTTCCTTGAGGACAGAGTGAATTACTTCTACGACAACGGCTGTCTCGTCTCCGACCACGGTCTCGACTACGTGCCCTACGCCGAGGGCGACGCCGAGAAGATCTTCGACAAGAAGATGACGGGTAAAGCCATCACCCACGAGGAGGAGGAGGCCTACAAGACCGCCGTTCTCCGCCATTGCGCAAAGCTTTATGCGGCAAAGGGCATGGCCATGCAGCTGCATATGGGTGCCATCCGCAACAACAACACCCGCATCTACAAGGCCCTCGGCCCCGACGTGGGCTGTGACTCGGTGGCTGATTACAGCGCCGCCTACACCACCTCCCGCTTCCTTGATTCCCTTGAGCGCGAGGAGTGCTTGCCCAAGACCATTCTTTACAACCTCAACCCCTGCGACAACTACGTTCTCGCAACCATGCTGGGCAACTTCCAAGCTCCTCCCTACAAGAGCAAGATCCAGTTTGGCTCGGGCTGGTGGTTCAACGATCAGAGAGACGGTATGGAGGCCCAGATGAAGGCCCTCGCCAACCTGGGTATGCTGGCTCATTTTGTGGGTATGCTCACCGACAGCCGCTCCTTCGTTTCCTATCCCAGACACGAGTATTTCCGCCGCATCTTCTGTAACCTGATCGGTGAGTGGGTAGAGAAGGGCGAATATCCTGCCGACGAGGAATACCTGAAGCAGATCGTCGAGGGCGTTTGCTACTACAACGCCAAGGAATATTTCGGATTTTGATTACTTGAAAAAGAGCCGAGCGTCCGCAAGGGCACTCGGCTCCCGTTCGCTGACGAAAGGTAGTGAGCTTTTTTGACAGTGGCAAAAAAACAAAGGGATTTTACCACAGGCCCGATCTTTTTTCCCATTTTGGCATTCGCCGTTCCCATCATTCTCTCGGGTATGCTGCAGATCCTCTACAACATGGCCGACCAGGTGGTGGTGGGACAGTTTTCGGGCGACCCCAACGCCCTGGCGGCGGTGGGCTCCACCTCCTCTCTTTCCGGTCTCCTGACTAATTTTGCCTTGGGTCTTTCAGCAGGCGCGGGGGTGGTGGTGGCACAGCAGTTCGGCGCGAACCACAAAAAGGAGCTGGGCGAGGCGGTGCATACCTCCGTTGCGCTCTCTCTCATTTGCGGTATCCTTTTCGGTCTCGTGGGCGTTCTGTTCAGCCGCCCTCTGCTTGTTCTGATGGGCACCCAGTCCGAGATCCTTGAGATGGCGTCGCTTTATATGAAGATCAATTTCGCCGCCTTCCCCGCCACCATGGTGTACAACTTCGGCTCCACCATTCTGCGCTCGGTGGGCAATTCGAGACTGCCTCTTTATATCCTCGCGGCGGCGGGACTCATCAACGTGGGATTGAATTTGGTTTTCGTGATCGTCTTCGATCTGAGCGTGCTGGGAGTGGCCTTGGCTACCGCCACCGCGCAATATCTGTCGGCTATCGCCGTTATGGTCTGTCTGGCAAGAAGTAAGACGGACTACCGTTTCTTCCTTCGTAGATTGCGGATCCATCGCCGTGTTCTCGGCAGTGTCCTTCGCATCGGCGTGCCCTCGGGCATTCAAGGCTGCTGCTTTGCGCTTGCCAACGTGATCATTCAAACGGCGGTCAATTCCTTCCCCGCCACCCCCCTTCCCTCGGGCGCGGTCATCACCGATACGGTGACGGGGCGCACTATCTCCTCCTCCGTTGAAAACTTCGTTTACGTTGCCATGCACGCCTTTTTGCAAGCCACCTTGACTTTTGTGGGACAAAATTACGGTGCCGGAAAAAGAGACCGTATGAAGACCTCGCTCTTTTCCGCCCTCTTCTGGGTGGCCACCGTCGGCTTCGGGGTGGGCATGCTCCTTTGGGTGTTCTTTACCCCTCTTTGCTCCCTTTACATCGATACCTCCTTGCCCGGCGTGGAGCTGGTGCTGGCAAGGGCGAGGGAAAGCGGCGCGGTGGTGCTGCCGCTCTATTTCCTCTGCGGCATTATGGAGGTGCTTTCGGGCTATCTGCGTGGGCGAGGCTGCTCCTTCGTTCCCATGCTTTCCTCTCTGTTCGGAGCTTGCGTGTTCCGCATCTTCTGGATCAAGGTCATATTTCCCCTTGAAGCGTTCCACACTCTTTCGGGCATTATCGTTTCCTGGCCCGTGTCTTGGGTGGTGGTGTGTAGCTTGCATTTGGCCACCATTTTCGTGGTATTGCAAAAAGAAAAGAAGAAAAGCAGGCTTGCGGTTTCTTGATATTCCCGCGCTTCGGGCGATTTCTCGCCCGAAGCGTGTTTTTTTTACAAATGCCCCCTTGCTTTTTGGGTACTAATCATATATAATAATATAATAGCCGCTGTATGCGCTTGCCTCTTTGTCTTTTTTGCGCCTTGCCGAATAAAATAGTAAGGAACAAACGAGAAGGAGGTCTTTTATGAAGCCCTTACCCAAACGAAACGATACCGCCTCGGTCCTGGGGCTTGGCCGATCGGGGCGCGCCCTCATTTCTCATCTGACGGCGAAGGGGGTGCGCGTGCGCGCCTTTGATGATGCGCCGCGATCCGCTCTCGGCGACCTTCCCCTGTGGCTTGCTTCCTTGGGCGTGCCGCTTTATACGGGCGGCGAGGGGGAACTGCGCGGAGAATTTGTCTTTCGCTCTCCCTCGGTGCGTCCCGATAGCCCGAAAATATGCCGCGCCGCCCTCAGAGGGGCGACGGTGTGGGGAGAGGCGGAATACTTCGCCGCTCTTTGTCCCTGTCCCATCTACGCCGTCACGGGAAGCGACGGCAAGACCACCACCGCCACTATGCTGTCGGGGCTTTTGTCCGCCATAGGGAGGACGGTCTATTTGGGCGGCAACGTGGGGCGAAGTCTTTTGCCCTTTCTCTCGGAGATGCGTCCTACCGACGCCTGCGTGCTGGAGCTGTCCAGCTTTCAGCTGATGGATTTTTCGGTGACGGTGGACACGGGGGTGGTGACCAACCTGACCCCCAACCACCTGAACTGGCATACCGATATGAGGGAATACACCGCCGCCAAGGAAAGGCTGGTGTCTCAAAGCCGCCGTCGGGTGTTGCCCGTGGGACTTTTCCCCGCCGCCGATGCCCTGCGCTTTTCCGTCTTGCCCGAGGGGGACGTGTGTGTGAAGGAGGGTCATATCAACGCCTTTGGCGTGCCCCTGTTTCCTGCCGGTGCGCTTCGTCTTTCGGGAGAGCATAATCTTAAAAATCTATTGGCGGCCACCGCCGCCCTTGCGGACACCGTGACTCCCGCCGTGTTGCTTGACTTTGCCCGTCGCTTCGGCGGCGTTCCTCACCGTATGGAGCGGGTGGCGGAAAAAAGAGGGGTCTTTTTTCTCGACTCCTCCATCGACACCACCCCAAACCGCACCGCCGCCACCGTGGCGGCACAGGGAGAGGCGGGGACGCGCGTTCTGCTGCTTCTCGGCGGCAGGGGAAAGGGCTTGCCTCTCACCCCCCTGGAGGAGGTGGCGCGCAAGGTGAAAAAGGCCTACCTTTTTGGAGAGACCGAGGCGGAGACTGCCGCCCTTTGGCACCGCCTTGGGCGACCTTATCTTGCCTGTGGCAGTATGGAGGCGGCCACGCTTGCCGCTTATACCGAGGCGAGCGCAGGGGACTTGGTCCTGCTGTCGCCCGCCGCTACCGCCTACGATGCGTACAGAGATTTTGAGGAAAGAGGCGACGTTTTCCATAAGCTCGTCCTCGGATTGCCCGAATGATGTAAATAAAGGTTTACAAAAGAAAGGAATATAGAAATGCAGTTAGATGAGATCGTCAGGGAAGCGGAGGAAAAGCTTGCCCCCGTGTTTGCCCGCTTGGACAAAATAGCGGAGAGCGGCACGGCCAAGGTCATGGCGGCCTTCCGCGAGGAAAGAGTGTCAAACGGTATGTTTGCCTCTACCGACGGCTACGGCTACGACGACAGAGGCAGAGACGTTCTTGATAAAATTTACGCCCGCGTGTTTGATGCGGAGGCGGCCTTCGTCCGCTCCTCCGTTCTGTCGGGGACACACGCCCTCGCCATCGGTCTGTTTGGTCTTTTGCGCCCCGGTGACACCCTGCTTGCCCTGACGGGAAAGCCCTACGATACGCTAGATGAGGTCATCGGTCTGTCGGGAGAGGCGGGCCGCGGTTCTCTTGCGGATTTCGGGGTGAAATATAAAGAGGTTCCCCTTGCCGCCGACGGCGGCGCGGACCTTGCCGCCATCACCGAGGCCTTGAAGGATGACCCCACTGTCAAGGTGGCCTTCATCCAACGCTCCAAGGGCTATCTTGACCGCAAGAGCCTGTCGGTGGAGGAGATCGGGGAGATCGTGCGCGCGGTGCGCGCCGTCAGCGACGCCTTCGTGATGGTGGACAACTGCTACGGCGAGTTCGTGGAGGACAGAGAGCCCACCGCCGTGGGGGCTGACCTCATCGTCGGCTCTCTTATCAAGAATCCCGGCGGCGGCATGGCGGAATGCGGCGGCTATCTGGCGGGCACCGCCCGTGCCGTGGAGCTTTGCGGCTATCGCTACACCGCCCCTGGCGTGGGTCTTGAGATCGGCGCAAGCCTGGGACAAAACAAAAATATGTACAAGGGTCTTTTTTACGCACCTCATACCGTGGCGCAGGCACTTAAGACCGCCCACCTGTGTGCCTACGTCTTTGACAAGCTGGGGTACGAGACCGCACCTCGCTGGGACGAGCCTCGCTACGACATCATCCAAACGGTAAGGTGCGGTACGGCGGAGGGGCTCATCGCCTTCTGTCGCGGTATCCAGTACGGCTCGCCCATCGACGCCTTCGTCACCTGTGAGCCTTGGGATATGCCTGGCTATAACGACCCCGTGATCATGGCGGCGGGCACCTTTACCCAAGGCGCGTCCCTCGAGCTTTCGGCCGACGGCCCCGTCCGTCCTCCCTATATCGCCTTTATGCAGGGTGGCCTGACCTACGAGTCGGGCAAGCTTGGCATTCTTTCTGCGGCGGCTGAAATGATAAAGCTGAAAAACGCAAACTAAAGTTTACAAAAAGGAATAAAAGAAAATGAAAAAAATCTTGGTCTGCCTTTTGGCACTTCTTATGATCTTTTCTTTGGTGAGCTGTGGTGGCAATGACGATGCTGCCCCCGCAGGCTACCAACGCGCCTCCGATGCGGAGGTGTGTGACTATCACCTGTACGTGCCCGACACCTGGATCGCGGGAAGCGGAACGGCTCGGAACTTCACCTCTGCCACCGTCGCGCCCGGCGACAAATGCAACGTCAGCGTGATGAGTGTGGATAGCGTAACCGCCGAGACGGTGGGGGATTATTGGAAGGAACAGCAAGCGGAGTACGCGGCACTCCTCGGCCCCATCACCACGGTAGAGGAGGGCGGCAAGGTCACCCTCGGCAACGGTGAGGGAAAGGTGAACGGCTATCGCTACGTCTTCACTGCCAAGCATACGGTGGGAGAGAAGACAACGGATTACAAGATCATGCAGATCTTTTTCTTGAAAAACAGCGCGTTGATGGGCTCCACGCTCTATATTTTCACATACACCGCAACCGCCGATCACTACGACAATCACTTGGAGGCCATTGGCGGTATTCTGACCAATTTTGCTTTTAAGTAAGTCTTCAAGCGATGAAAGAAATTTATTTTGACAACAGTGCCACCACTCGCATCTGCCCCGAGGCACTTGCTACCTATAACCGTCTTTCCGAGGAGAATTACGGCAATCCCTCCTCCCGCCACCATCTCGGCAAGCGGGCGGCGGACGCCTTGAAGGAGGCAAAGGCCACCCTTTTTTCTGCCCTCGGTGCGCGAGGCGGCAGGATCGTCTTTACCTCGGGCGGTACGGAGGGGAACAACCTTGCCATCTTCGGGCGCGCCTTCGCCAAGGAGAGATACGCGAGGGGGAGCAAGATCATCACCACGGCAGGAGAGCATTCCTCCGTGTCGTTGCCGCTTTCGCTTCTTGAACGGCAGGGCTTCTCCGTGGCTTATATCCCTACCCGTGATGGACTTCTCGATATGGAGACGCTGGAGAAGGAGCTGACGAAGGACGTTATTCTCGTCACCATGATGGCGGTGAACAACGAAACGGGGGCACTCTATCCCCTGCGCGCCGTCAGCGATAGGATGAAACGTGCCTGTCCCGAGGCGGTGCTTCACGTGGACGCTACCCAAAGCTTTATGAAGGTGCCCTTCACCCCCGCCTCCATCGGTGCCGATCTCATCACCCTCAGCTCTCACAAGATCATGGGCCCCAAGGGCGTGGGTGCCCTCTACGTGTCGGATGCCGTCATCAAAAACAGAGGGCTGTCCCCCGTCGCCGTCGGCGGCGGTCAGGAGGACGGCTTGCGCTCGGGTACGGAAAACCTGCCCGGTGCTTGCGCCTTTGCCGAGGCGGCGCGCGTCTATCGAGCCGCCTTTGCGGAACGCTTCGAGAGGATCAAGGCATTGAGAGAATATTTGCTCTCCTCCCTCGCCGCCCGTGAGGAATTGAAGGGGGTCACGCCCAACCTTCCCATAGGGGAGGCGGCGCCCCATATCGTCAATCTGACGGTGACGGGCTTTAAGAGCGAGACGGTGTTAAACGACCTGTCGGGAAAGGGCATCTACGTGTCCTCCGGCTCCGCCTGCTCCTCCCACGACGCCCATCTGTCCGAGGCACTTCTTGCCTTTGGCAAAACGCGAGACGAGGCTGACTCCTCCATTCGCGTCAGCTTCTCCTATTTGAACACCCCCGACGAGGTGGACGCCTTCCTCGGCGCATTGGCCGAGACGGTTGCCACCCGTGCCAAAAAACATTGACCCAACGAAAGGACGCATTATGAAAGAGCTTTGCTTTTCCGCCGCCGATATTCTGCTTCCCGATTTTTCCGATACGGACGGCAGTAAATGGGCGTGCATTGCCTGTGACCAGTTCACCTCCGAGCCCGAATATTGGGCGGAGACCGAAAAGACGGTGGGGGACGCTCCCTCCACGTTGCGTATGATTTTGCCCGAGCTTTATCTCGGTGAGGGCGACGAAGCGCGTATCGAGGACATCCACGCCGCCATGGACGGATACAAGGGAAACCTTCTTTCGTTACATAAGGACAGCATGATCTACCTGCGCCGCACCTGCCCCACGGGCAAGGTGAGGGAGGGACTTGTGGGCAAGATCGACCTTGAGGCCTACGATTATCGGGCGGGATCGGTCAGCCCCGTTCGCGCCACCGAGGGAACGGTGCTTTCCCGTATTCCCCCCCGCGTGCGCGTGCGTCGCGGTGCCGCCTTGGAGGCACCCCACGTGATGCTGCTCATCGACGACACCGCCGATTCCGTTATGAATATCGCAAGAGGGGCAGAGGGCGTGACGGCCTATGATTTTGACCTGATGCAGGGCGGCGGTCACGTGACGGGCACCTTCCTGCCCGCTTCTGCGCAGGAGAAGGTGTGCGCCGCTCTTGCCGCCTTGGCGGAGGGACGGGAGGAGCCCCTTCACTTTGCCGTTGGTGACGGAAACCACTCCCTTGCCAGCGCGAAGGCTTATTACGAGGAGCTGAAGACCTCTCTCGGTGAGGAGGCCAAGAATCATCCTGCCCGCTACGCCTTGGTCGAGGTGGTAAACATCCACAGCGATGCCTTGGTGTTCGAGCCCATCTACCGCGTGGTGTTCGGTGCCGATCGCGCCGACCTTCTTTCCGCCATGGCCGCCTTTGCCGCCGCACAGGGGGCGGGGGAGACGCAGACGGTAGAGGTCGTCTACAAGAATGGCGAGATTTGCAAAGAAAGCTTTACATTCGCTCATGGTGCGCATAGCCTGACGGTGGGAACGCTTCAAATGTTCCTCGACGAGTACGTCAAGACCCACGAGGGGGTCGAGGTGGATTACATCCACGATGAAGAATCCCTTTTGGCTCTGTCCTCCCGTGAGGGGGCGGTGGGCTTCCTCTTTGAGGGTATGAGCAAGAGCGAGCTGTTTTCCGCCGTGGAAAAGGATGGGGCGTTGCCTCGCAAGACCTTCTCCATGGGAAGTGCCAGAGAAAAGCGGTACTACCTTGAGTGCCGCGCCATCAAAGACTGACAGAAACAGACGTATAAGAAGAAAGGAGAAAGCCTATGCTGACGTTTGGAGGCATCCATTTGCCGTATGGGCTTTTTCTTGCGCCCTTAGCGGGATACACCGATACCGCCATGCGCCGCGTCTGCCGCGATTACGGGGCGGAGTACACCGTCAGCGAGATGGTGTCTGCCAAGGCACTTTGCTATCACGATAAAAAGACCCCTCTTCTCGCTCGCGTCGAGGCTTGCGACCTGCCGAGCGCGGTGCAGATCTTCGGCAGTGAGCCTGCCTCTATGGCAGAGGCGGCGCGCATGGTGGCCGAAGGAATGGCGGGCGGTGTCCCGCCCTCTGCCATCGACATCAATATGGGCTGTCCCGTCAAAAAGATCGTGTCGGCGGGCGATGGCAGTGCCTTGATGAAGACCCCTTCTCTCGTTCACGCCATCGTGGATGCGGTGGTGAAGGCGGTTTCCTTGCCCGTGACGGTAAAAATTCGCGCGGGCTGGGACGAAAAAAGCAAAAACGCCGTGGAGGTGGCACGCGCCGCCGAGGCGGGGGGCGCATCGCTCGTTACCGTCCACGGCAGAACGAAGACCCAAATGTATAGCGGCATGGCAGACTTAAAGATCATAGCGGATGTAAAGAATACTTTACAAATCCCTGTTGTTGGCAACGGCGATATTGATTCTGCCGCCGCCGCCATGAGAATGAAAAACGAAACAGGGTGCGACGGTGTGATGATCGGCAGAGGGGCGGTAGGCAACCCCTTCCTCTTTGCCGAGATCCGCGCCGCCATGGACGGACGGAACTACACACCCCCTACACCCGAAGAGCGAGTGGAAACAGCCCTTCGTCAGCTTCGCCTCGCCTGTGACGAAAAGGGAGAGCATACCGCCGTCACCGAAAGCCGCAAGCAATTTGCCGATTACCTGCACGGTATGCGCGGCGCGGCCGCCGTCCGCGGCCGCATCAACGCCGCCCTCACCTACGCCGAGGTAGAGACCCTCGTGCGGGATTTTTTAGCGTTACAAAAGGAATAACAAAAAGCTCCGACAGCCGTCGGAGCTTTTTTCTGTAAAAACGCAAACATATCATGCGAAACGAAGGCAAGAGGATATTGTGGGAGCGAACTTATGTTTTTTTCGCAAGCTTTTCAACAATAACCTCGATAGAATCTAACGCTTCATCCTCCAGAGAGGATAAATTGTGAAGGATGTTCCTAATTTTTACGGGCGAGTTGTTCTCTGAAGCGAAAAATTCCGCAGGGGAAATGTGCAGGTAGTCGCAGATATAGAAGAACATAGCCATTGATGGAAGAGCCTTCCCACTTTCAATGGTATTTATATAGCCGGGATTCTGTCCTAAAGAAAGGCTCATATCTCGTGCGGAAATATTCATTTTGTTGCGAAGAAGCGCTAATCTAAGGGCGAAATCTTCTTTATACATTTTTTCTTCTCCTTACGAGTTAAAATATCCCCTATCGCATTGTATCATATACTGTCGCAAAAACATTTCATTATTTGTGCGAAAACTCTTGCAATATCGTATTTAATGTGATATAATGTGAAAAACAACCGAAACGGGAAGCTTCGGGACGAAAAGGAGAAGAAAATATGACATACTTAATTTTGATTGTGCTTGCGATAGTAGCGTTTTTGTTGTACCGAAAATTCAAAACAAAAAATAACGCATCGGCACAACGCAATGCTTCGACACAAAACAAGATTTCTGGGCAAGGGAACACCACTGGGGAAAGTATCGCCTCCGCGCCGAGTGCTTCCTTCGCACCCTTTCAAAATGAAGCTGAAAAGCAACATTACGAAATGATTTACGGTTTGCTGGCTTCATCTAACAAAAGGAGAGATGAAAGTGAAGTAAAACGTTTTATTAACTTTCACACCAACCTTAACGTGGGGCTTTACGCATTTGAAAAGTTTTTCGATCATTCCGCTTTGTCTTGGGGGTTATTCAAGAACAACAGCGAATTGACGGAGAAGCTAAAATTAAAAGGGATTTCTACCGAAAACATAAACAAGATCATTGAACTAAACAAGCATCTCAGAAAAACCTTGGCTTACAGATATTCGCTGAAAGATGCAAACGCCATCTGCAGAGGAAAAGCAACGAAAGACTCCGTAACACTGTTATCCATAGAGGCTAATGATGAAATTGTAAAACATTATTATGCGATTGTATACGCTTTGTTAGATTCTATAAAACCTAATGGTATGGCTTTTGAAGGAATAAAAGAATATATTGAGACATTGACCAAACAGGATTGTGATGCAAAAAAATTATACTCCACATTGGCATTTTTCTACGAAGCATATGAAGATAATGGATTTGATGCGCTATCCGAATTGCTGGAAGATGAAGCAGATACATTAGATGAATTGCAAGAAAATGAATCCAATTACTCACAATACTTCCTTGAAAAAGAAACGAATATTAAAAAAGATTACGAGTTGCTTGGATTGACTCTTGAGGATATAAATAGTTATAGATGTTCAAAACAAGAGGCGTGCAAAATTAGTTACCCCGGTATTATTGAAGAGATAAAGGCCGATTGTAAAGAAATCTTCAACATTGCTTTTTCTTATGGAGTGGAACATTTTGACAAAGGTTGGAATAGGAAAGACGAGGAATTTAAATATCAGAAAAAAATTGGATATGAGCGTACCACCGAGTTGTTTCGCCAGTCGGTACAGGAGCTGTTTTTTGAGGGGGATGACGCCGTAACGAACACGTTGTGTAATCGAATGGCTTATCATTCACACTGCGCCAGAAACAAATGGTACGTTCGCAGGGGAGGTGTTCACAGTATAGATAAAGCTCTTCCCACGATGGCAGAGCATGCAGCCGCCGTAACGATAAGAGCTTTGCACTTTGAGAAATACGGTCAAAACCGTGAAGGATATAAAGCTATAACGGAAAATGACTGTCGCGAATTTGTTTCAAACAGTGAAGCCTTTAAGCGTATAATTGAACAGCAGATGTCCGGGGATCCATTTAGTCCGAGTGTGAAAAATTGGAGCAACAATCTGGTAAATGCAAAGTTTGCTATTTTTGATTGGATAAAAAAGGAAGATGGAGGTGATTATTTGCCGTCTGATTCGGAGTACTATTATGCGGATGCTTTGTGCAATGCTCTTTGGAAGTGGGTTGCCGAAGATTACGAGAATGGTGATTCGACAGATCCCGATCGAGTCTTTGAGATTCTTTTGGATTATTTTAAGCCCGACCAAAACACTTTGGATGAATTGCAAGCAATAGATGAGCGCCGAGCAACTCTTCGTGAACAGTGCAGGAGTTGTGCTTTGTATGAGAACTGTGATTCAAAGCGTGAGAATTGTTCTGCGTGGGTTCCTAAGCAACGATAAAAAACAATTTGATAGCTGTTATCTTGGTAAGAGTGAAAAAACAGAAGAAATAAGGAAAACATCGGTATGAAAGATTTTGAAAATCAAAAAGTTTCCATACACATTTCATATCCAAATGGGATGACATTAGCTGCAATGGAAGATTCTTTGCACGTGTTGAATGATGCGTTCAAAGCTTTCAACGAAGAAAATGATGTTGCTTTGAGCGAAGCAGGTGAAAATTCTCCAAGGGTAACGTCCATTTCATACGGTTCTTTCGTGGCTGACATTGTTGTGCCGGTGGCGTGTGCTTTGCTTCCCATCCTTTATGATGAGATCAAGAGAAAATTTCATTCGAAGGGAAAGTATGCGATTAACGTGTATTGCAACAGTGTCCGCATCCCGTGGACGGCGGAGGATAACTATAAGGTCAGTGCGGCAGTGATACAAAAATATGTCATCGGCAGGGACGCTTTACCTGTAAAGGATTTTGTGTTAGGCTTGTCGTTGTCTCGGCCGTATAGCGCAAAATCCATTAGAGCGAAGGTGCAAAACACCAAGTATTTGTTGGAGAGCCAAGGAATCTCCAATGCATTACGAATTGCGCCACTGGAAAAATGTTCTGAAATGCACAGAGAAGAATTTATAAAGGCGCGTCGGGATTTGCACATATAAGCATATCAAAAAAGAGGCTGAGCCAATGGCTCAGCCTCTTTCCTGCTTTTCCAAAAGGATGAAACTTCTCACGTTCGCTTTGCGAACATTTCACGTTTGCGAAGCAAACATTTCACCGCGAAGCGATTTCACTTGCCCGTAGGGCAAATTTCATTGTTGTGTATAAACCGCTTCCCGAAAACCGCCACAAGCGGTTTTCTAAAAAGATACCCCAACGCCAAAAAGCGTTGGGGTAAGGGCAGCGGCCTGTTTGCGCTTTGCGCAACCGGCCTGTTGATAAAATCGCAATGGCGATTTTATCAAACACATCCCTGCGCCTTCATCGCCTCGGCAACCTTAATAAAGCCAGCGATATTGGCACCTGCTACCAGGTCGCCCTCCATGCCGTATTCCTTAGCGGCGGCATAGGAAGCGGAGTAGATGTTCTTCATGATGGTCTTCAGCTTGGCATCGACCTCCTCGGCACTCCAGCTGTAGCGCATGGAGTTCTGGGACATTTCGAGACCGGAAACGGCAACGCCGCCGGCGTTAACAGCCTTAGAGGGAGCAACGACCACGCCGTTTGCCTTGAGGTAAGCAACTGCCTCGTTGGTGGTGGGCATATTGGCAACCTCAACGTAGTACTTCAGGCCGTTTGCTACCATAGCCTCGGCCTCCTTCATGCCAACCTCGTTCTGGGTTGCGCAAGGCATCATAATGTCGGCCTTGACACCCCAAGGCTTCTCGCCCTTGAAGAAGGGAACGCCAAACTTGTCGGCATAGTCCTCCACGCGGTTGCGGCAGGAAGCGCGCATCTCCAGCATGAAAGCGATCTTTTCGGGGGTGTTTACACCGTTCTCGTCGTAGATGTAACCGTCAGGACCGGAGATGGTGACCACCTTGCCGCCCAGCTCGGTAACCTTCTGCACCACGCCCCAAGCCACGTTACCGAAGCCGGAGATGGCGAAGGTCTTGCCCTTAACCTCTTCGCCGAGGGTGGCGAGCATTTCAACGGTGTAGTAAACAGCGCCGAAGCCGGTAGCCTCGGGACGGATGAGAGAGCCGCCGTAGGGGATGCCCTTGCCGGTCAAAACGCCGGTGAACTCGTTGCGCAGTCTCTTGTACTGGCCAAAGAGGTAACCGATCTCTCTTGCGCCTACGCCGATGTCGCCGGCGGGAACGTCGGTGTCGGCACCGATGTGTCTTTCCAGCTCGGTCATGAAGGACTGGCAGAAGCGCATCACCTCAGCGTCGCTCTTGCCCTGAGGATCGAAGTCAGAGCCGCCCTTGCCGCCGCCCATGGGGAGGGAGGTGAGGGAGTTCTTGAAGGTCTGCTCGAAGCCGAGGAACTTCATGATAGAGGCGTTAACGGTGGGGTGGAAGCGGAGACCGCCCTTGTAAGGGCCGATGGCGGAGTTGAACTGAATGCGGAAGCCGCGGTTGACCTGGGTCTTGCCGTTGTCGTCTACCCAGGGAACACGGAACATGATCTGTCTCTCAGGCTCTACCATGCGCTCTACAACGCCGGCGGCCACCAGATCGGGGCGACGCTCGATGACGGGCTCGATGCTCTCAAAAACCTCGGTCACGGTCTGGATAAACTCAGGCTCGCCGGGGTTTCTCTTCTTTACGCTCTCAAGAACGTCGAGTAAGTACTGGTTTTTCATTGATATTCTCCTTAAAGAAAAAGTTTGATACCATATATTATAAAACCAAAATATAATTTTGTCAACGGTTTTATGCGGAAAAGACGTCAAAAATTTTATTTTTTCGCGTTTTTTGCCGTGGGAAAATAAGAATTGCGAAAAAAAGTTAGAAACGGGTGCTTTTTAACGATAAAAAGAAAAAAGCGAGTCTTTTTTCCAAAAAGTGTCCAAAATTTAACGATCCCCTAAAAAAACTCTTGACTTTGGGGAAAATATGTGGTAAAATACTTTGAGCGAAAGCCGTAGGCTTCGCGTAACCGTGTTTTCTAAAAAAGATATATAAAAAGTGAAAGGAAAGAAAAAGATGAGCAAGAAGTATGTTTATCTGTTCACCGAAGGCGACGCGTCCATGCGCGAGCTGCTCGGTGGCAAAGGTGCAAACCTGGCCGAAATGACCAAGATCGGTCTTCCCGTTCCCCAGGGTTTCACCATCTCGACCGAGGCCTGCACCCAGTATTATGAGGATGGCAGACAGATCAACGACGCCATCATGGCTGAGATCATGGAGAACATTGAGAAGATGGAGGGCATCACCGGCAAGAAGTTCGGTGACAAGGAGAACCCCCTTCTCGTTTCCGTTCGTTCCGGCGCCCGCGCTTCCATGCCCGGTATGATGGACACCATTTTGAACCTGGGTCTGAACGAGGACGTTGTTGACGTTCTTTCCAAGAAGTCCGGTAACCCCCGTTGGGCTTGGGACTGCTACAGAAGATTTATCCAGATGTACTCCGACGTCGTTATGGAGGTTGGTAAGAAGTACTTCGAGGAGCTCATCGACAAGATGAAGGAAGAGAAGGGCGTTAAGCTGGACGTTGAGCTGACCGCTGACGACCTGAAGGAGCTGGCCGGCCAGTTCAAGGCTGAGTACAAGGCGAAGATCGGTACCGACTTCCCCTCCGACCCCAAGGAGCAGCTCATCGGCGCCGTTAAGGCCGTATTCCGTAGCTGGGACAACCCCCGCGCAAACGTATATCGCCGCGACAACGACATTCCCTACTCTTGGGGTACTGCCGTTAACGTACAGGCTATGGCATTCGGTAACATGGGCGACAACTGCGGTACGGGCGTAGCCTTTACCCGTGACCCTGCTACCGGTGAAAAGAAGATGATGGGTGAGTTCCTTACCAACGCACAGGGTGAGGACGTTGTTGCGGGCGTTCGTACGCCTATGCCCATCGCTGAGATGGCTAACAAGTTCCCTGCCGCTTACGAGCAGTTCGTGAAGGTTTGCGAGATCCTCGAGAACCACTACCACGATATGCAGGATATGGAGTTCACCATCGAGAACGAGAAGCTCTACATGCTTCAGACCAGAAACGGTAAGAGAACCGCTCAGGCTGCTCTGCAGATCGCCGTTGACCTGGTAGCCGAGGGTCACAAGACCAAGGAAGAGGCCGTTCTCATGATCGACCCCAGAAACCTTGACACTCTCCTCCATCCCCAGTTCGATGCTAAGGCTCTGAAGAATGCCGTTCCTATGGGCAAGGGTCTTGGTGCTTCCCCCGGTGCCGCTTGCGGTCAGGTCGTATTCTCCGCAGAGGATGCCGAGGCTTGGAAGGCTGAGGGCAAGAAGGTTATTCTCGTTCGTCTTGAGACCTCTCCCGAGGACATCACGGGTATGAAGGCTTCTCAGGGTATCCTC
>JAZRGD010000067.1:0-11063 GCA_045644045.1 Eubacteriales bacterium | reverse complement strand
GTTCCCAACGGGAACAGGCCGTTTTTTTATGATTTTCTGATCTGCTTGTATTTTCTTTCGTAAATGATCTCGGTGGCGAAGGCCAGCTTGGTCACCACGTTTTGCTTTTTCGGGAAGCAGTAGAAGGAGTCGTGTTCCGTGGAAATATCCACGCAATCAAATGGCTTAATGTGGGGGAAATCATATTCCACGTGTAAGCTGTTGGTTTGCAAAGGAGCGCGCTCGATGCGGTATTCCTTGTCCCGATAGACCCCCGTCAGCACAAAGCCCCGCTCGGGGTCGTGGGTGAGGGTGGCTTTCCCAAGAGGCTCAAAGCGGTTGGTGCGCGGCAGGGAATAGACGTCCACGGTGTCGGTAAAGGAATAGGCTCCCTCCCGAATCTCCTTTTCCACCTCCCGTCTTTCCCACAAAAACCAATCGGGAATATGGGAAAACTCGGTCTCGCCCGTGCGGGCGGTAAGGCTACCGTCCTCCTCCTGATGCCACACCTTGCCGCAGGCCTCGCACCTCAACTCCGTCCCCTTGGAGGACATTTGAGATTCGCAAAGGCAGTGGGGACACTTGTAGAGGATCTTATGCAGACCCTCGGCACGGTAGGGCTCGGTGATGCGGATGCCGTTTTCCTTTTGATAGCGATAGTCGTCGTATTCGAAGGCCTTCGCCAGCCTTTCGTTCAGCTCCTCGGGGGAGAGGGTCCTCGCCTCCTCGGCGGTGATGGTCAGGGTCAAGGTGGTGTGAAGAGGCACCTTGCGCTTCTGCCTGAAATTCCAAAAGGGGGAGTGGAGGTAATTGCCCCTGTGAATGGCTACCACCACGGGCACCTTGTTCATCTTGATCAGCTTGCCGAGAGAATCGGGGAGAAAGGAGGTAATGCCGCAGGGGGAATACCTCGCCTCGGGGTACATGCAAAGAATATCTCCCCTTTGCAAGACCTTGCGAATGGATTTGACCAAGTGAAAATCGGTGGTGAATTTTCTTGTGCAGATGGCACCGATCCATTCAAGCAACCAGGCGCGGCGGTAAAAGCCGTCAATGTTCACCACGTTGTTGACACGGTAGGGGAAGGTGCCCTTGGCCACCAGCTCAAAGTCCACGAAGGCCATGTGGTTGGACAAAAGCAAATAGGGCGGCTTTAGACCCTCTAAACCGATCTTTTCCACCTTGTGCTTTTTGCCGATCAGCATCATCCACGACAAAACGCGGATGAGAAGCATCAGATACCAAGGCTGGCGGATGGGGTATTTCGCCGTTTTGTAGCGCTTTTGATTTTTATAGTTAACGTCCATAGGAGTCTCCCTTGCTTGATTTTATCTTATTATACATCATTTTTTCCGAAAAAGCAATCATTTGGTGAAAATCCCTTGACAGGCCCTCTGCTTTCGGCTATAATGAAGAAAAATGCGGAGGTGTCTTATGAAGCTGGGCAATATTTTGATCTACGGTGATAGCTATTCTACCTACGAAAGATACATTCCCGCGGGATACGCCTGCTACTATGCTCCCAGGGAGAGAAGCGGCGCGCCCTTCGTTTCAAGCGTAGAGAAGACCTGGTGGTATCCCATCGTCTCCCGGGAGGGCAACGCTTTGGTGGAAAACAACAGCTGGTCAGGCTCTACTGTTTGCCACACGGGCAGGCTTGGCGAGGACGCTTCCATGACCTCTTCCTTCGTCTTCCGTATGGAAAATCACATTGCCACGGGGCTGTTTGCAAGAGAGAAGGTGGATACGGTTCTCATTTTCGGATTGACAAATGACAACTGGTCAGATCGCCCCCTCGGTGAGCCGCAGTATGAAGGGTTTGAAAAGAAGGATCTTTACAACGTCCTGCCCGCCACCGCCTATATGATCAAGCGACTTCGCGAGGTAGTGCCCGAGGCGAGGGTGGTTTGGATCGTCAACAACGGCTTTAAGCCCGAGATCAACGAGGTCATCCGCGAGTCTTGCGCTCGATTTGGTGCGGAGGCGTTGTTCCTCACTCCTGTGGAGAAGGAATACGGCCATCCCACCGAAAAGGGGATGGCGGAGATCACGGCGCAGATCGATGCGTTTATGGAAAAATAACCTCTTTTCTTTAAAAAACTAAAAAAACTTTTCCGTTTATATTGCAATTTTCAAAAAGATATGCTACAATAATGGCAGAACAAAAAATCTCATGGAGGTGTCTATCATGGAACACATCAAGACCATTGAAACCAAGGATCTGTGCGACAAGAAGGGCGGTTGCGGCGAGTGCCAGACCTCCTGCCAGTCCGCTTGCAAGACCAGCTGCGGCATTGCCAATCAGCAGTGCGAGAGCAAGAATGGCAACTAAAAAGTAAAAAAAGCCGTCGCACGACGGCTTTTTTACTGAATTTTTTTACGAAAGCAAGGAAACGAAAATGATACATCAGTACAAGCTGGGCGGTTATAACATCGTCCTTGATATATGCTCCGGCTCCGTCCACGCGGTGGACGAGGTGGCCTACGACCTGATCGCTCTTTACGAGGCAAACGACCGTGAGACGGTGCTCTCCTCATTGCTTGAAAAATACGGCGACCGTCCCGACGTAACGCGGGAGGAGTTAGAGGAGTGCTACGGGCAGGTCACCGCCTTGAAGGCGGCGGGCAAGCTCTTTGCCCCCGACACCTTCGCTGATATGGCAGGAGAGCTGAAGGCGAAAACGGCGGGCGTGGTCAAGGCATTGTGTCTTCATATCGCCCATACCTGTAACCTGAACTGCTCCTATTGCTTCGCAAGCCAGGGCAAGTACAACGGCGAGCGAGGCGGGATGTCCTTTGAGGTGGGCAAGCGCGCCCTTGATTTTCTGGTGGGAAATTCGGGCACTCGCCACAACCTTGAGGTGGACTTTTTCGGCGGTGAGCCGCTTCTCAATTTCGATGTGGTAAAGCAGTTGGTGGCATACGCGCGCAGCATTGAGAAGGAGAAAAACAAGAATTTTCGCTTTACTCTTACCACCAACGGTATGCTCATTGACGACGACGTGATCGATTTCGCCAACCGTGAGATGAGCAACGTGGTGCTGAGCCTTGACGGACGGAAGGAAATTCACGACCGCTTCCGTGTGGACTACGCGGGCAAGGGCAGCTTTGACACCATCGTGCCCAAGTTTCAGAAGCTGGTAGAGGCGCGCGGCGGTAAGAATTACTATATGCGCGGCACCTTTACCCACGCCAACCCCGACTTCCTTGCCGACATCAAGGTGATGCTGGACCTGGGCTTTACCGAGCTGAGCATGGAGCCTGTGGTCTGCCCTCCCGGCGACCCTGCCGAGCTGACCGACGAGGACAACCTCATCGTGATGGAGCAGTATGAGAAGCTGGCGGAGCTGATGCTTGAGAGACACAGAGAGGGAAGGGATTTTACCTTCTATCATTATATGATCGACTTAAAGGGCGGCCCTTGTATCTATAAGCGCATTTCGGGCTGTGGCTCGGGCACGGAATATATGGCGGTCACCCCTTGGGGCGATCTTTACCCCTGCCACCAATTCGTGGGAGATGAGGCGTACCGTCTCGGAAGCGTCTTCGAGGGTGTTACCGCCCACGACGTGCAAAAGCAGTTTGCCGATTGCAACGTGTACGCCCGACCCGACTGCAAGGATTGCTGGGCGCGGCTCTACTGCTCGGGCGGCTGTGCCGCCAATGCCCTCCACGCTACGGGTAGCGTAACGGGTATTTACGAAAAGGGATGCACCCTTTTCCGCAAGAGAATGGAATGCGCCATTATGCTGGCTATCGCCAAGGAGCTGGAGGGATGACCACCCCCGTTTGCGATTTCATCGAAAAATACATACAAAAAGAAACCGTTCGTTTACATATGCCGGGGCATAAAGGGGTGGGCGAGCTGGAAAAATGGGATCTGACCGAGGTAGAGGGGGCTGACAGCCTCTACGAGGCGTCGGGCATCCTTGCGGAAAGCGAGGGAAATGCCGGCGCGCTTTTCGGCGCGCATACCTTTTATTCCACCGAGGGCTCTTCCCACGCCATCCGCGCGATGCTTTATTTGACGGTGGCTTACGCGAGATGCGTGGGGCGTCCCCTCAGAATTGCCGCAGGGCGCAACGCTCACAAAAGCTTTGTGACCGCTACGGCACTTTTGGACGTGGAGGTAGATTGGCTGACGGCGGAGCGAGGTAGCTATCTGTCCTGCCCCTTGACGGCGGCGGAGGTGGCGGCTTATCTTGACGGTGCGGAGAAATTGCCCACCGCCGTTTATCTGACCTCTCCCGATTATCTGGGAAATACGGTGGATGTGGAGGGCATCGCCCGCGCTTGTCACGACAGAGGCGTTTTGCTTTTGGTGGACAACGCCCACGGCGCGTATCTCAAATTTTTACCCAAGTCCCGTCATCCCATGGACCTGGGGGCAGACGTTTGCTGTGACTCTGCCCATAAGACCCTTCACGCCTTGACGGGGGCGGCATACTTGCATATATCGAAAAACGCGCCATCCGTGTTTCGTGAGAGAGCCAAGCAAGCCCTTTCGTTTTTTGGTTCTACCAGCCCTTCCTTTTTGATCCTTGCTTCCTTGGATGCTTTAAATTTGCGTCTTTCAACCGATTATCCCGCGGCTTTGGCGACACATCTGATTGCTCTTGCCGGCTTGAAGGACAGACTTAGGACGGCGGGATATACCTTGATGGGCGACGAGCCCATGAAGCTGGTGATAAGCGCCAAGCCTTACGGCTATACGGGGAGAGAAATGGCAGACTACTTGATGGAAAACGACTTTGTTCACGAGTTTGCCGACCCCGACTTTCTGGTGCTGATGCCCTCACCCGATTTGGACAAGGCGATGCTTGCCCGCCTTACGGAGACCTTGATCGCCTTGCCGAAAAAGGAAGCGCGGCGAGACACGGCTCCCGCCTTGTCTCGCCCTGAAAGAGTCTGCTCTCCGCGAGAGGCGATGCTTGCTTCCTGTGAGCGGATAGAGGCGACAAAGGCAGAGGGAAGGGTGCTTGCCGCCGTGTCGGTAGGCTGTCCGCCCGCCGTGCCCATCGTAGTATCGGGTGAGCGGATCAGCGCGGATGCCGTGAGTGCCTTCGCTTATTATGGCGTCACCGATTGCCTTGTGATTAAGGAATAGACCTTGGATAAGAAAGGAAAAAATATGAAGATTACCTGGCTTGGACAAGCGGGGCTTTTGTTTGAGAAGGACGGCTTCGCCGTTATGATCGACCCCTATCTTTCGGATAGCGTGAAGGCCATCAACCCGAAGAATTACAGAAGGGTGCCTGTAAAGGAGTCTCTTTTTGAGGTCAAGCCCGACCTGATGATCTTTACCCACAACCATCTTGACCATTACGACCCCGAAACGGTGGCTCGTTTTCTCACCGCCCACACCCGTGTGACGGTGCTTGCGCCCACCTCGGTTTGGAATGAGGTCAGAAAGATCGGCGGTGACAACAACTATGTGGAGTTCAACCGTCACACCTCGTGGACGGAGGGAGGCATCCGCTTCACCGCCGTCAAGGCCACCCACAGCGACCCCTACGCCATCGGCGTTTTGCTGGCGGTGGGGGACGAGACCTATTACGTCACGGGTGACACGCTCTATAACGAGGAGATCTTCGCGGATATCCCCGAGGGGATCGATATGCTGTTTTTGCCCGTCAACGGTGTGGGGAACAATATGAATATGACCGACGCCTGCCGCTTTGCCGAGCGCGTCGCGCCTCGGGTAGCGGTGCCCTTGCACGTGGGACTGTTCGATAGCCTTGACGCCCACAGCTTTCCCTATCCCAACAAGATCGTCCCCACCTTTTATGAGGAGATCAAATAAACAAAAAGGACCGAGGGATAGCTGTATTTTAAAGGACAGCTTTAGAGTCAACAGAATATGATACCTACCGACAGGAAAAGGACATAGAGCGCTTTTTTACGTTCTATGTCCTTTTCCCTTGAAAAGCAAAGGGACGACCCGACACACCCATGTCAAATATGTCGTTTCGCGCAATTGACAAAAAACTTGTTTATGCTACAATGAAAATGAAGAAACAGAAAGGTCGCCTATGGGTGAATGAAAGAAATAAGATGAAAAGAATACTATCACTTTTTATGATTGTTGCCACGTTGCTCACGGCTTTCCCTATCTGTGCGGCCGCTGAGGAGACTCTGCCTAAAAGTGAGGATGGCTACGGCGCGCAGACGGAGAATGCGGATGCGGCGCTGACAAATTATGATTCTTTGTACGTGGGCGCGAACGGCGAAAAGACCGCGCAAGGCGGCCGCCTTCTCGGTCTCTATACCGCCTTTGGAACGGACAAGAACGGATATGATCTGGCGGCGGGAAAGTGGTTCAACAAAATGGATGCCACAGGTGCCACGGATGCCATTCTTCGTGATACTTCGGATGCTGTTTCCTTCATCGCGGGTGAAAACGGCGGACTCGCCTACCGTATGGATGTCGCTACCTGGCTGGCGGATACGACCAAGCTTGGCGTGACTCTGCCTGCGGAATGGGCGGATGAGGAGAATTTCACCGTGGAGCAGGTATCAAGGCTTGATGCCATCGAAAATGGCGGCGAGCGTCTTCTTCACTGTCATTCCGCTATGCGACTCGATCTGTTGCTGGGACTTTGGTTTCCCTCTAACGGCGCGGGAGAGCACGAGTGGTACTGCTTTCGTTGGAGTACAGGCGTGACGCAGGACTGGGGCGATCGCAAGACTGACGTGGCAAATTATGAAAAGCATTTGCGTGACGCATACATTGCCAACAACGGGAAAACGGTGGCCGCTTATAGCCGTTATACCAAGCGCACAAGCGACACCTCTGTGTTTTACGGCGTGGCATATGCCGACGCGTCTTATGAAAAAGAGGCTTTCACGCTTGCGGGTTACGGCGGCTTGAAGGAACAGGCAGGTGGCAACGCCATGCCTATCTTCTCCCTTTTCAACGGAACACCCGGCGAGTTTTACGCCGTGCGCGTATACAACTGCGCCTTGACTGAGGCCGAGGTGGCGCAAAATCGCTTTGCTGACTTGGCGAGCTACTTCGGGCTTGATCTTTCGGGATACCTCGCTCTTACCGCCAGCGAACAGAGTCAAGCGAAAAGCTTCATCGTGGAGAATTACAGACTTTCCTCTGCCAAGGCACTGCTTCAGGATACGCTGGATGCCTTTTGCAAGAAGGGCGACAGCGATGGGGATGATCTTCTTTACGTCACCGACGGTCTTACCTATTTGCTCACCGCTTACAGCGCGCATAGCACAGGCTTTTTCGACAACGGCGGCACTTTGCTGTGGAAGAATGGTTACGGCCTTGCTCCCGCTACGACTATGCAAGGAAAGGGCTGGCAGATCAATACCGCAGGCGGCGCGACCATGCGCTTTGATGCCAAGGATTGGGTCTTTGATCAGGTGAATTTCGGCATCGTCCTACCCTCCTCCGTTTTGCCGAAGGAGGAGTATACCGTAGAATGGGTCTTTGATCCCATTGGTCTGACTGAGGAAAAAAGCGACGGAACGGTTGGAAGATTTTTGGATGAGACCTCGGAAAACGGTACGTTTGTTAAGCTCAGCATCGCCATTGGCGCCTTGCGCGCCTTGCAGTTCGTCTGTTACCGTCCTGTAGGGAAGGACGGACAGATGGAACGCCGCTGGTATTATAACGCCACGGGAGATATTCGTGACAACGGTTGGAAGTACGACGCTTGCGATAAGAGCTGGGAGGGTCTGCCTGAGGGTGACATCAAGACCTTGGCAGTGACGCACCGCCGCGAGGATAAAGGCGGCTCACTTTACACGATGTACAGCGACCACCTTGCGGTGGATGATATGACGGTGGGGGCTGATAAATACAAGACCCCCGAGGAGGCAGGAAGCGCCTTCCGCCTGATGATGGGAATGCCGGGTACGGCTTATGCCGTCCGTGTGTACGACCGCGCCCTGACGGATAGCGAAAGAGCGCAAAATCATATGGCGGACCTGGTTTATTTCTATGGGCTGGATGCCTCTCGTATGCTTTCCTTTATGAATGCGGCGGGCGCGCTTGAAGGAATGTTCGACGGTTTTGCGGACATTGACTTCACTCTCACAAAAGAAGAGGCGCAGATCGCCTTTGATAAGGCGGTGGGTAAGGCACTTTTGCGCTATGATGGCGTGGGATTGCGAAAGGATGCCACGGCGCTCAGGTACTATTTCTCTGTCAATACCGTCTTGGCAGCTGCTTTGACGGCAAAAGGCTGTACTCTTGAAATAGGGTCTATTGTCAATGTGAACAAAAGCACCGCACCCTTGCTTGCGGGCGAGAATTACGACTACAATATCGTTTCCTACGACAGTAAAGGTGGCAGAAACAAAGGATTTTTTGTAGATGATGACACCTTTGCGCTTTCCGTTTTATATGACAACGCAGACAGGATCACTTCGCTTGCCAATACGTATGTGAGGGGTTATATTCGGCTTGTAGATGCGGAGGGCGAGGAGCTTGTTATGTACCTCGACCCCGAAGGAGCCGATTATGAGCAAAGCTGTCTCTTCAACGTTTGCTATGCCATGCAGGATCACCCTGCCGTGGCCGACGTGGCGGGCATGAAGAGCGCGGTCCGCGACATTCTCGGACGTGGCTATGAAAACGTGACGGTGTATCTGCAAGCAGGTGCGCCCACAGGCGGTGACGGCACAAAGGATGCGCCGTATCGCGGCTTTCACGAGGCGCTCGCCGCTTGCAAGGCAATTCTTGCTCGCGCAAGCCGCCCCATCTCCGTTACGCTGATGATGGGCGACGGAGAGTACGCCGTGTACGATCCCGCTGCCATTTCGGGCGCGGATATGCCGCTTTTGTATTCCGAGCTTCATATAGCCTCTCAAAACGGCAAAAGCACCTTGACTACCACGAAGGATATTGATGTGTCGGGCTTTTCGAAGCATGCGGACAATATTTGGGTGTGTCAGTTGGATAAGGAAAACGGAAAATACCCCGCCTTCCGTACTCTGTACGTGGATGGCAAGATGGCAGACGTTTCTTATTCCTCCGACCGTCATTCCTTCGATCCCGCGCCTTTTGCTACCCGTTATAGCTATGACTTTGATGCTCCTGCACAAAAGGCCATGGATATGGCACTGTCGGGAACGCTGACCGAGGATACGGCGGGTATTTATCCCACTCGCCCCGACCTGGAAGCCTCTTTCCGCGCTTACGTGCCTGTTGCCCTGGCTTGGATCAAGGCGCGTACCATGCGCTTGGACGGCAAGCTTACTGCCGATTCGGTTATCACCGATGAGGATACCGCTTATGCATCTGATACAGAAGGCAGAGCGGCATACGAGGCGGCGTTTCTTGAAATGCGTGACATCTTCATGAAGCTGGCTTCTCACAATATTGATTTGGGACAGATTACAAGCCTTGAAGCTTTTAAGGCGGGCAAGCAGTATTTTGATATTCGCATTGTGGAATGCTTCCGCGACGACATGGATGAGGCAAAAGCTGCTCTTGTCAAAAAGGCGAATGCGGGCGATAGTGAGGCAAAAGCTGCTTTGGCAGATGAAAGCTGGCGGCGCACCGCCTTGCGCCACTTGGGTGTGGAGATGCATCTGTCGGGACAGTGGTGGCAGTATATTCTTCATTTGTCGGGCATCGACTTTGACGATACCATTACCCATGAGGACGGTACGGTGCACGTGGCGTGCTACAGAGACGTGTCGGAGGGCTATCATCCCACCAGCACCACCGACAAAGGTCTTAACGTCCCATCCGCCTCTATGGCAAATCGTTATTATTGCTTCCGAAATGCCTATGAGTATTTGGACGCGGAAGGCGAATATTATTACGATAGAAGCACGGGTAAGCTTTATTATTACACCGAAGGCGGTGTGAAGGATAAGCATTTCGCCCACGCCACAAACGATTATCTCTTGAAGCTGACCGAGGCGAGAAACCTTTATTTTGAAGGGGTGCGCTTTACGGGAACGGACGATTACGATCTTTCCGAGAACGGTGCCGCCACAGGACTTTACGGTGTAGAGGACACGAAAGTGAAGCCCTTGCCCGACTACGCCCCGCCCGCCACCAATTTTTACGTGTCGGGTAAAAGCGCCGTCTTTATTTTGGGATGTGACAGGCTGAGCTTCACCGATTGCGTGTTTGAGGAGCTGTCTACCAAGGGAATTCACGGCGAGCTGGCCATCAAAAACGTCACTGTGGAAAATTGCTCCTTCCATCGTATTGGCTCTTCGGGCGTTTATTTCGGTGCTCATACCGCCTTCTACAACGAGGAGTGGAACGTGGTCAGAGATACGCAGATCCTTAACTGCTATTTTGATGAGATCGCGCTGAACTATTATACCGCCGCCGCGGTGCATATGGGACAAAATATCGACTGCAGGGTCATGTACAATACGGTGGAAAATTGCTCCTATACTGCCTTGTCCTTGGGTGCGTTACATTCCGAGCGTACTTGGATACTGGGAGATCAGTACAACTCCTACCGTCTTGAAGTGGGGTATAACTATATCAGGAATTACATGATGGAGCTGGGCGACGGTGCCGCCATATACCTTTCGGGCTATAACGCTCATGTGGCGTATGAGGAGCTGTTTAACAAGGTACACGATAACTATATTGTGATGTCGAACAAAACGGGATCCGGTCTCGGCTATCTGGTGGTGGGTATCTACTTCGATGCCGCCTCTTCCAACTGGCATTGCTATAACAATGTGATTGCCGCCCAATCTTACGGCGCAGTGGAGGGTGAGGACGAGGGCTTTGACATGACCGATCCTGCCGTAGAGAAATATGTGCGAGAGCTTCGCCTGCGTCGCGCGGCCAGCACCTATATTTATTTGCAGCTTCACGTAGCGGGACAAATCACGCACAATATCCTTTGCGAGGGAAATTATATCATAAACGTGCGCGCCACTTCACCTGACAAGCAAAGAGAGGAAGTTTATAAGACCTATCTTGGCGAGGAAAGAAACGTGACCGAGAAGAATACCCATTATATTGGCAATCCCGACGTGCTTCCGCCGCTTGCTGAGGACGTGATCTACGCCGCGGGTTGCTACGGACACACCGGAGACCCCTATCTTCTTTACGACAACAACTATTAAGTATGACAAAAAGG
>JAZRGD010000066.1:0-43367 GCA_045644045.1 Eubacteriales bacterium | reverse complement strand
CCTTTTTTGTGCGAGAAAGACTTGAAGGCGCGAATTGCTTCGCAATTCGCGCCTTCGCCTCGTTAACCCATTCAAATGCTTTTGCTTATAGCGGTCATGCTTATGCCCAATCGATTTTAGCGACGCGCACGACGAGGGATTTTCCGTAGGCAAAGCCCGTGCAGGTTACTGCCAGCGTGTCCTTGGATTGCTCAAAGGCGAGAGACTCGCCGTTATCCAGCCAGGTGATGCTCTTTACCGCTTTTTCTACGCCGTAGAAATTGCGTACACCGTTGCCCTTTTCTCCGTTCATACCGTCGGCATCGGCTCTCTTCAGGCCGTAAACATATAAGTACGTATCCTTGCCGTCGCAAAGCCCGAAGGAGCGGCCGTCCGACGTAATGCCGCAAGGCTTGACGGTGTAAAGCGGCACTTTGCTGATTTCTTTCCAAATCGAGATCTCCTCAAGAAGCGCGCGCTGGGGGAGGGCTATGGAGCCGTCACCCATAGGGCCGACGTTTAAAAGATAATTCGCACCGACCTTGCGGCAAGAGCAAAGCGATTCTATGAGCGCAGCAGAGGATTTGTAATTACAGTCCTCCCTGGCATAGCCCCAATAGTCACTCATGGTTTCGCACATTTCCGCCGCGAGATATTTGGGCATTCCGCGCCTGTCCATCGGATCGGGTCTGCCGTTTTCAAAGGTAACGCTGTCAAGCTCGCTTGCGCCGACCTTGCCTCTTGCCCCCATCCCCGAATTGTTGATGAGGATGGCATCGGGCTGATAGGAGCGGATCATGCGGTAAAGCTCGTCCTCTTTCCAGTCCACGTCCTTGCGACTCCAGTTTCCGTCAAACCAAAAGCCACCGATGGGGCCGTAGTTTTTACATAAAAGCTCTACGGAGGCATTTAAATATTCGAGATAGGCAGGAAAATCGTCATTGAAACGGCTGTCGTACCAATCAAGCGTCGTGTGGTAGAGAAAAGGAACGATACCCTCACTTCGGCACCCTTCCACAAAATCGGCGATGAGATCCCGTCCCGCGGCAGAATGCGGCGCATCATAGTCATTCAGCCCTTTTGTGTCGAAAAGAGAAAATCCGTCGTGATGGCGAGCCGTCAGGCAGGCATAACGCATACCCGCGCGCTTGGCAAGTCTCGCAAGCTCCCTGCCCGAAAAAGCATCCGCCGTAAATTTCGGCATCAGCTTCCTATATTCCTCGTTTGGAATCTGATAGAAATGCATCGGCTTCTCTCCCTTCTCAAGCAGAGAATATATGCCGTAGTGGATAAAGAGCCCAAAGCCAAAATTTTCAAAAGCGGCAACGCGCGGTGAGGGAATGGGAATGCTGTTCATACGAACCTCCTTCGACATAAAGGTGTTAACTTTTACTTTATCATACGGTATTTTCAGTGTTCTATCAACCCTTTATGACAATTTATAGTAGTTTCATTATACACAAAAAAAATACACTTGTCAATGTTTTAGAAAGGCTTTTTGATTTGTTTTTATTTCCGTCTGCATTACCAACCGGCAATTTTTGCGGTACATTTTGCTTAAAAATCATTCTTCGTCCGCTGCAAGACGTAGCGGACCAAATAGGTAAAATATCTCAATTTTGCAAATTCGATTGTTGTCACAATGCACCTTTATGATATGACTTTCGTGCTTACCGTTTTCAAGATGATATACCGTCTATTATTCGAATTTGTTTTTTAAAAAAATAAAGCAAATTTGTTTCCAAATCTTGACAAAATTCTTCTTTTGTTCTATAATAAATGTGCCGTTCGTTTTACTATGACAAAAACGTTCTGTATTTCTGTATAAGGAGGAAAAAATGGCAAAGGCAGAAAAGCCGGAAAGGCAACCGATCCCGACCGCAGGCAATGCGCAAACGCCTATTTTCTTGGTAAACCCGAATGAAGAGGCGATCATTTGTGACGTATGCGGTCACGCAAATCCAAAAAGCACAGGGCTGTGCAAAATGTGCAGCAATTATCTGAGAAGGAGTTGACAAAGCAATGGAAGTAAAAATCGAAAAAATGTCGGTCGAAGACCTTGCACAACGGCTGATCCAAGGCAAGGTTGACGTCAACGACTTAAACATTTTGAAGCTTAATCAGAGAGAGGCGTTCGCCTCGGCAATCAAGCAACGCCCCTCTATTCTCTCGAAGATCAAGCCTCAAAATATCGCGCATTTAGTACCTTTTGCCCTGGCGCAGGACTACAAGAATTTTATTCACCTCAAGCCGGAGCAATATACCGATGAGCTGGTGCAGATCTATTTTTGGCACCGCTTCAACGAAAAGAGTGAGAAGAACGGAAAGGCCATATTCGCGCAAAACGGCTTCTCGCTGCATAAGAGCCGTGACGAGCGTGTCATGATCCACTATACCTACACCCCCGCAGAGGAGGACGTGGTCCACTACCCGGATCCCGAGCTGGGTCTTCCCGTATCTCTCAGCGTAAAGCTGCGCGCCACGCTCAAGATCACCGATGCCATCACGCTGATCAACAGGTTTGACATCAGCATTGCACAGCTGGGTCCCAACCGAATTCGCGCCACCATCGCCGAAATCTTCAACAGTGCCTGCAGATCTTGCTTGTACAGCTACATCAAAGCCAACAACGTGGGCTTCTACGCTCTCAGTTCCTCCTACCCCGATCTGGAGGCGGCCTTGCTCGTCTCGATAAACAGTGCTTTTGCCTCTTACGGCATCATCGCCACCGAGCTTGTTGTCAAGGCGTTGGCTATTCCAAAGGATCTTCAAAACAAGATCGAGGACCAGGACTTTGAGCTTAGACAGCGCCGTGCCGTTGCTTTGGCTGAGGATGAGCTTGCAAAGAGCTCCTTGGCAAACTACGAGGCCAAGCTTGCGCTTCAGCAAAAGTATCCCGACGCGGATCACGCGCTCACCGAGTATGAAAAGGATCTCGCTCTCAAGCGTTATCTGATCAAGATCGGAAAGCTGGAGGAAGCCGAGGTCGATCACACCATCAATATGAAGAAGGACGTGGAAAAGACCGACTCCGAGATCGTGGTAGAGGGCGTGACCATTGAGCCTCCCAAGAACACCTTCAAGCCCAAATTCTTCGGTATTCTCGCGGCTGCCCTTCTTCTCTCCTTTATCATTATGGGCGCGGCAAGCGTTGCCGCCGGTCTCATTTGTCTCGGCATCACAGCCGCTCTGTTCGGTCTGGTCGCCGCCGCCAATCTTGAAAAATTCAAGGATGCGGAGGCCGCCGTAGTGGACGATGCCACCCAATCGGTCGCCCCGCAAGAATTGGAAAATCAATTGGAGGTGCCTCATGTCGATGCCGAATGAAGTCAATGACAAAAACAAGCGCATTGCGATTGGCGTTATTTCCGTTATTCTGGGCTTGGTGCTGATCATTACGGGCGCGGTCATGTCAAGCGGAGGCGGCAGTGCCGATCGCGATCTGGGTGCTCTTTCCACAGGATATAGCCGGTATTATAAAGACCTCAAGCCCGACAAGGATTACACCCTTCAGCTTTCCACCTCCTACGGTGACCACGGTATGTGCTATCTGTTCGTCGACGGTGCTTACCTCAGCGACGTGCTGAACGATGGGAGCGACGTGTCGGTTTCGCTCTTGGCCTCGTACGAGGATTACGATAACTACTATTCGTACGATCACTGCTACAAATTTCCGGTAAGCTCGTACTCGCTTTACGAACTCACCTTTGAGGCACTGGAAAGCGAAATGGAGGTTTACTGCTACATAAACACAAACACCGACGCCTACGTCGCCGGACCCGATTATTGAAATAAGAGTCCGAGTCACGCTTGTTTTTTGCTTGCTCTCTTGTTACAGGTCAGCACATCCCGTTGGCTGTCGCAAGCGTGAAAATGAGTTCTGTTTTTTGACGATCCGCGCAAAAAGCACCTGCTTCCCGTGACCGGGCAAGCAGGTGCTTTTTTGTTCATATCCGCAAGGGGGGTCTAAAATTTAAATTTGAGGACGGCTCATTAAAGCTTTATTTTTTTGCGAAATGCTCCTTGGTGGTCTTAACGACGAGGCCCGAAAGCCCGATCAGCGCGATCAGGTTGGGGAGTGCCATCAGGGCGTTAAAGCAGTCGGCGACCAGCCAAACGGTGTTGATCTCCGCAACCGCGCCGATAAAGACGAAGGCAACGTAGACGATGCGGTAAACGGCAACAGCATGCTTCGCGTGGTTTTTGAACAGATACCCCACGCAGGCTTCGCCGTAATAGGCCCAGCCGAGGATGGTGGAAAGGACGAAAAACACGGTAGACACGGCAATACCGATGCCGCCTACGTAGGGAATCGCCTCGTCAAAGGCGGCACTGCTGAGAGCGGCCCCACTGACCGAGGGGGTGACACCCGCGGCAAAGGCGTCGGTGTAAATGCCTGAGGTGAGAACGACCACTGCGGAGAGGGTGCAGATGACGATGGTGGTGATGAACACCTCGAAGACCCCCCACAGACCCTGCTTCACAGGGTCCTTCGTGCTGGATGCGGCGTGGGCGATGGGCGCACTGCCCAGACCCGCCTCGTTGGAGAAGACGCCTCTGCCTACGCCGTATCGCATAGCAGAGAGGATGCCATATCCCGCGACACCGCCAAAGGCGGATCTGAAGTTGAAGGCCTCCTTAAAGATCAGGGCGAAGGCGGCGGGGATCTCGCCCACGTTAAAGATCAAGGCGAAGACGGAGGCAAGGATAAAGAAGACTGCCATCACGGGAACCGGCTTTTCGTTCACCGTAGCGATCCTCTTTACGCCGCCGAGAATAACGAAGGCCACGATCACCATCAAAGCAAGGCCCGTGATCCAAGGCGCGACACCGAAATTGCTGTCAAGAACACCGGAAATGGAGTTGGACTGTGTGGCGTTTCCCGTGCCGATACAGGCGACCATGGCGAAGGCGGCAAACACCCCCGCCAGCCATTTTACACCCAGGCCGTTTTTGATGTAGTACATAGGACCGCCCACGTGCGCGCCGCTTGCGGTCTTCTCTCTGAATTTGAGGGCAAGAACGATCTCCGAGTATTTGGTCACCATACCGAACAGAGCGCTGACCCACATCCAGAACACAGCGCCGGGACCGCCAAGCACAAGAGCCGTCGCCACCCCGGCAATGCTTCCCGTGCCGATGGTGCCCGCGAGGGCGGTGGTGACCGCCTGGAAGGAGCTGACGCTTCCCTTATCCTTATGGTGCAGACTTTTGTCAAACAGGCTGCCCACCGTGTTTTTCATCACGTAGCCAAAGCGTCTGAACTGAATAAATCTCGTTTTGACTGACAAAAATACACCCGCGGCGATCAGCATTGCCATCATCGCAATACTGAGAACGTTGTCGTAGGCGAAGCTAAGCGCACCGTTTACGGCGTTTATCACTTTTTCCATTGTAATCCTCTTTGTTTTTTGTCGTAGTCACTCACGTATCATGCTACCCGAGTGCACCCTCGCATTATACCACGCGGGGGCGAATTTTGTCAACAAGCAATTCCCCGAAAAACACAAAGAGGAGACGAAATGAGAAAAAAAGAAGACAAAAGCAACCATCGGCGCGTCTTCCGCAAGGAAGGCGCGCCGATTCTATTCATTTTATTCCTTACAGAACGGGAAAACGGGAGTCCTTATCCGAGCAGGCGGCGGTGATCTCGCAGAAATAGTTGGCAAGAGCGCGGACGTCGGAGCCCAGGTTGATGAACTGGTAGCCCATTTCGATCAGCTCGTCCTGGTTGCCCATGCCGCCCACGGTACCGGCAAATTTACCCGCCGTGCGTGCCTCGTAAGCAATACGCTTTCTTGCTTCGATCAGCTTGGGGTTGTCAAAATCGTTGGGGGCACCGATGCCCTGAGAGAAGTCGGCGGGACCGAAGAAGATCATATCAATGCCGTCGAGGGCGCAGATCTCCTTCAGCTCTGCCATAGGCTCGGGGTCCTCGATCTGCACGACGACGAACCTCTCCTCGTTGGCGGTCTTCATGTACTCGTCCTCGGGAACGAGGCAATACCGCCCGTCGGCGTTGCCGCCGTCGATGGGACGGCGGCCGATGGGATGAAATTTGGTATAATAGACGATTTTTTTGGCTTCCTCAAGACTCATCAGGTGAGGTATCATAATACCCGCAGAATCCGCCTCAAAGGGACGGACAAGGTCGCTGTAGCAGCCCTTGGACACACGGGTGAGAACGTCCACGTCGTAATTTTTAGCGGCACGGATGATATTTTCTACGGTGGCAAAATCGTTGGGCACGTGCTCCATATCCGTCCAAACGCAGTCAAAGCCGCACATAGCCGCCATCTCGGCCACGCGAGGGTCCGCCATGTTGAGCTTGATGGAGGTGGCGACCTTGCCCGCTCTCATTGTTGCCAAAACTCTGCTTTTTCTCATTTGCAAGCCTAACATGCTATAATCCTCTCTTAATTAAAATCAAAGGCGATCAAATTGGTGGTGTCCGTGTTGCCCCAGTTTTCAAGGAGGGTCAAGCGAATGGCTTTGACCTTCATTCCCACGGGGACGTGATAGGCACGCTTGCGGTTTACGTCCACCGACAAAAGCTCCTTCTCCTCGCCCGTCTCGGTGACGGCACTCAGGCGGAACGCTTTACAAAGAATTGTAGGCAAATGCATTTGGGGGCTATCGAGACGGACGTTGGCGCGGGTCACGTGGGTGCGCTCACACTCGTCGCCCGGAATATGGAGACGGTTAAGATCACTGTCAAAGGTCAGATGCACGGCATTCACCGTGGCGGGGGTGTCAAGACGGTATTCCACAGGCTTGCCGTTTTCGATCTGTACCCCCCAGGTCTCGGTGCCGTAAATGCGGCTCGCGCGGTCTCTGCCCGATTTGAGGCATTCGTCGCCGCCCAAAATGGGGGTATTCTTGCAAAGTGCCGAGATATTGCGCTCAAAATGGGGCAGGAAGCTATCATCCTCCATCAGACGCTGCTGCAATTCCTCAAGATGTGAGAGATAGACGTCGTGAGGTGCTACCCCCTCCCTGCTTGCGATGGCCGCCGCCACGCCCACGGCCTGACCCAAGAGGGCGCAGGTCGCCATGACGCGCACGCTGCTCATGGCGGTGTGAGTCATGCTGATATTTCTGCCCGCGAAGAACAGGTTGTGGATGTTGGCGGAATACAAGGCACGGTAGGGGATGGTGTAGGGCGCGGGGGTCTTGAAATCGGTGTTTGGCGTGCCCTTATGATAATATCCCAAGGGGAAATGGTCGTCAAGCGGCCAACCGCCAAAGGCTACCGTATCGGGAAACACCACGTCGTCCGAAACGTCTCTTTGGGAGATCATATACTCACCGCACATACGGCGCGACTCACGCTTGGCGGGAAGGAAGCCGAGGAAATCCAAGTCCCAGTTTTCCGTTTTATACTTGCCACTGTTTTTGAGATAATCCCAGGTGCCGAGGGCGAGAGAGATCAGACGATCCTTGGTCTTTTCCGCTTCGGTGACGGTGTTTTCGGTGCCGCCAAGCTCCAAATACCAGAAGTTCTCGGAGGTGTTGTAAATATCCATGGGGCGGTTTGCCACGTCGGCGTCGCTGAGACGGGTGGCAAACTCGGAGGGAGTGTAGCGCACCGCTCGCTCGGTCTCTCTGCCCTGAATGAGGCAGCTCATGCCCATGACCATATCGTCTTTTTCGATCACGTGGCTGTCCTCAGAGAATTCCTCTCTCGCTTCTCTGCCATAGCGGAATTCCGCACCCGTCAAGGGTGCTAAAATACTGTCTCCCGAGCAATCCGCGAAATAGCTCGCCTCGACGGTATAGAAGGTCTGCGTAGTCATTTGATAGCCCTTGACCGACAGGATACGGCGGCATCTGCCGTAAGCAAAATCGCCGTCCTCGGTGGTGGCGTCCATACAGGTGGTATTCATCAAAAGCTCGATATTCGCCTCACGCTTGACGAAATCAAGAAGGATGGAATCGAAAATAAAATGGTTTTTGGTGGGGTTGCGATAGAGGTTTTCAAGGGCGATCTCCTCCACGATTCCCGTCTCACGGTTGTTCTTACCGTGGGCACCGCTGACCCACATTCTCACCTCCGAGGAGGCGTTGCCGCCCAAAACGGCCCTTTCGTGCATCAGCACCACGCGGGTACCGTGTCTCGCCGCAGATATAGCGGTGCAAATGCCCGCAAGTCCGCCGCCTATCACGCACAGGTCTGCCTTTAAGGCCTTTTCATTCAACATAACGATTCTCCTTAACGGTTTTATTTCATTTTTCTAGGTCGGGAGTCCATAGCGTCTGACTGTCGGGCAGAGGGATGAAGCATTCTGTCTTCTCTTTCGTTCTGCCGAGGAAGCGCGTAAAATTACCTTTTGGCAAAATAAAGACCCGCAAGATCATATGATTCCACGGGTCTTTTTCTTTAATTATCTGTCCTCGCGGAAATAGGAGAGACCCAACGAGGCGGGGGGTTGATTTTCCTTGTTGTCAAAGATAGAGGTGAAGATCAACACCGCGATGGTGACCACGTAAGGAAGCATCTTGATGATCTCCTTTTGGGTAGAGGTCACGTTGGCAAGCACGAAGGCAACGATGGAGCAGGCACCGAACACGAAGGCGCCGAGAATGCCAAAATGGGGCTTCCAAAGAACGAAGATGACGAGGGCGATGGCAAGCCAACCGTAGGCCTCGATGGTAGATGCGTTCTCCCAGCTTCCCTTGATGTAGTCCATGATATAGTAGAAGCCGCCGAGGCCCGCGATGGCACTGCCCGAAAGAATGGCCACGTACTTATAAGCAGTGACGTTGATGCCTGCCGCATCGGCGGTGGCAGGGCTTTCGCCCACCGCGCGCAAATGAAGACCTACTCTGGTCTTGTTCAAAACAAAGGTGCAGATCAACGCGATGGCGATAGCGATATATACGAACACGCCGTGACCGAACACCACCTTGCCAAAGCCGCCCAGCTTGTCGGCAAAGGGCAAGCAGGCGGAGATCAGCTTTCCTGCCGCGTCAAAGTGTGTGCGATCCACGAAGGACATCAAGAAGTCAGTGGCACCCGTACCGAAGATGGTAACGGCAAGACCCGTGATGTTCTGGTTGCAGCGAAGGGTAACGGTAAGAAGCGCGTAAATGCCGCCGAGAGCCGCCGCGAAGACCAGGGCGAAAAGCATAGAGAACAAAACCAGCAGGATCCACGCGGGCTTGTCGGTCATACCCATATAAAGAGAAACGCCGAGGCAGCCGCCTGCCGTTCCCATACACATAATACCGGGGATACCCAAGTTCAGGTGTCCCACCTTTTCGGTGATGATCTCACCCACACAGCCAAAGAGCAAAACGGTGGCAATGGAGATGGCGGAGACCAAAAAGGACGTAATGAGTGTCATGCTTCCTTCTCTCCTTCCCTTTCGTTTTCCTTTTGCGCGCCAAGGAGGGGCTTGCGCAGTACCACCTTATAGGTGATGAAGAAGCTGCAAGCGATGACGCAGAAATACACAAGACCGACGACGATATTGGCGATGCTACCGTTGGTAAAGCCAAAGTCTCCTCTGACCTCCACCATTCCCCTGGCGACGAAGGTGATGAAGAAGCAGGTACCGATCATCACGAGGGGATTGAAGGCGGCGAGCCATGTCGCCATAATGGCGGTAAAGCCCATGTTATTGGCAGACGCGGTGCTGATGGTGTAATGAATGTTGCCCGCGAGGAACAGACCCACGAGACCCGCAAGGGCACCCGATATGATCATCGTGCGGATAACGACCTTCTTTACGTCAATACCGATGTACTTTGCGGTATTTGGGCTGTCGCCTACCACGGCGATCTCGTAGCCGTGCTTGGTATATTTGAGGTAGACGTACATTCCCACCGCGAGGCCGAAAAACACCAAAACGGTCAGGAGATATTTGTTTCCGAGCAAATTGGGGAAGCGACCGTGCGCAAGCGGCGTAAGAACGCCCGACCCCTCCTTGACCCAGATGGAGATAAACATTGCCACCAGCCCCGACGCGATATAGTTAAGCATCAGGGTGAAGAGGGACTCGTTGGTGTTGAAGAGTGCCTTAAAGATGGCGGGCAAAACACCCCAAACGGCACCCGCCAGGACACTGGACACCGTCATCAGGAGGATGAGAAGGGCGTCGGGCATCTTGCCGCCCAGGTAGAACATGCAAGAGATCGCCGCCAAAGCACCCACCAGGATCTGGCCGTTTCCGCCTAAATTCCAAAACTTCATCTTAAAGGCGGGAACCAGGGCTACCGCCACACCGAGAAGCAAGGCGGTGTCCTGCAAAAGAAGCCAGATGCCGCGGGACGTGCCCAAGGCACCGTAAAACAGAGAACCAAAAAACACGAAGAAATTTTTCTTTGAAAAACAGGAGCAAATGATAGCCGACAAAAGAAGGCTTGCGAAAATGGCGATGGCATAGATCATAATGATACGCTTTTTGGTCATCGCATCCCGTTTCACCAAGCGGATAAGCGGCTCTTTTTTCACTTTTTCTTGCTTTATTTGTTGCTTTTCCATATTAAAAACAGCTGGGAAGCTTCCTTTTCTTATTCTTAGATTTTCTTGCTTTCGTCCTGAAGGGTGCCGCCCGTCATCAAAAGACCGACCTCGTCCTTCTCTACCCCTCTCGCGTCCACGATACCCGTTACCTTACCGCCTGCCAGCACCATGATGCGGTCGCAAAGGGCAAGCAAAACGTCAAGATCCTCGCCGACGAAGATCACGGCAACGCCGTTCTTCTTCTGCTCGGTCAAAAGGTTGTAGATGAGGTAAGAGGAGTTGATATCAAGTCCACGGACGGGATAGGCCGCCATCAGCACCTTAGGGCCCGCGGCGATCTCTCTGCCTACCAAGACCTTTTGCACGTTACCGCCCGAAAGCTTTCGCACCGCGGTATGGGTGTCGGGGGTGACGACCTGCAGGTTTTCGATGATCTCATTGGCCAAGGTCTCGGGTGCCTTGCGATCCACGAAGACGGAATGACCGCGGCGATAGCTGCGCAGCATCATATTATCGGTGATACCCATATTGCCGACGAGTCCCATGCCGAGACGGTCCTCGGGCACGAAGGAGAAGCGCACGCCCAGCTCCTTGATCTGCAAGGGTGTCTTTTCGCGGAGATCGATGACCTCATCCTCCTTGAAGAAGATCTCGCCTGCCTCTACTTCTGCCACGATGGTCTTGTGCGAGAGGGGCTTCCCTTCCTCGTCCTTGCCCGTAAAATCCTTGCCGTCGGCGTAACGAAGCATCCCCTCGTTTGCCAGCTCCATCACGCGCTCAAAGCTCTTGTGATAGAAGGTAATGGGCTTGTCCTTCTTGGGGTTGTAGTAGGTCACGCTTCCTGCGTCTAAATGTTGAAGGCCCGCGATGGCCTCAAGAAGCTCTCTCTGTCCGCTACCCGCGATACCCGCGATGCCGAGGATCTCTCCGCCGTAGGCGTCGAAGCTGACGCCGTCGAGGACGGGCGTTCCCTCAGGCCCCGTTACGGAAAGCTCCTTCACCGCAAGACGCAGCTCGGTGTTTTCGGGCAGGGGGCGGTCGATATTCAAGGAGACCTTTTGTCCCACCATCATATCCGCCAGCTCCTTCTCGCTGGTGTCGGCGGTGTTGACGGTAGCGATATGCTCTCCCTTTCGGAGAACCGCGACACGGTCGGAGATCTCCATGACCTCATTTAACTTATGGGTAATGATCAGCACCGATTTTCCGTCCGCCCGCATAGCCCGCAAAACGTCAAACAGCTTGCGGATCTCCTGGGGGGTCAGAACGGCGGTGGGCTCATCAAGGATCAAAACGTCCGCGCCACGGTAAAGCACCTTGATGATCTCCACCGTTTGCTTTTCCGACACCGACATTTCGTGTATTTTCTTATCTAAATCTATATGGAAGCCGTATTTCTCGCTCATGGCGGTAATACGGGTTTTTGCCGTTTTTAAGTCATATTTCTCGCCCTCACCCGTGCCGAGCACGATATTCTCGGCGGCAGTAAAGACGTCGATCAGCTTAAAATGCTGATGGATCATACCGATATTGTAACGAAAAGCATCCTTGGGAGAGCGAATGCTCGCCTCTTCCCCACCGATCAGAATGGTTCCCTCGTCGGGATAATAGATGCCCGCCAGCATATTCATAAGGGTGGTCTTGCCACAGCCGTTCTCGCCGAGAACGGAAAGAATTTCTCCGCGCTTCACGTCCATCCAGACGTTATTGTTCGCGATCACGTGGTCGCCAAATCGCTTGGTGATGCCGCGCATTTCGATAATGGTTTGCTTTTCCACCTGTTTTCCTCCTCGGATATATAGGCGTAAAGGGTTGCCGCTTAAGCGCGACAACCCTTACAGCCACTTGCGTAAAAAGTGAATTATTTCACAACGGTGATGCCGTCGATGATGATGTTGAAATAGGGGGCGGAACGGCCTGCGCTCTCATCGAAGAAGGTCACGCCGTTCTCGGTCTTGATCACGTTGGTCTCGGGTATGTAGTCGCCCGCGTCGTCAACGTCTGCAAGATACTCGGTCAGGTGCTCACCGTCAACGGTGAACTTGGAGCAATCGAATACCTTCAGGGAGCCGTCCTTCAGCTTTGCGGCAACCTCGTCCAGCTTGTTCTGCGTGCCCTCTGCGGCGGCCGCGCCCAAAGCGGTGATCTTAACCGCGCCGTTGATCAGGTCGCCGGTCCAGTCGGTGTCGATGTCCTTACCGTTCAGTACGCAATCCAGCATGTACTCGAAGTAGGGAACCCAGTCGATTCTGGAGGCGATCACGAAGGTGTTCTTACCGGTCTCGCCGTTGTAAGCCACGTTAGGAACGCCTGCGGTCTCGCAAGCGGTGGGAGCACCCATGGAGTCAGCGTGCTGAGAGATCAGCTTGCAGCCTGCGGCGATGAGAGCCTCGGCGGTGGTCTTCTCAGCGGCCTCGTCGTACCAGCTGTTGGTGTAACGGACCTCCATGGTAGCGTTAGCAACTACGCTTCTCACGCCAAGGAAGAAGGAGGTATAGCCGGAGATAACCTCAGCATAGGGCCAAGCACCTACGTAGCCGATCTTAGCCTCGGCGTCAGTGATGGCACCGTCGTTATCGGTGTCGTACATCTCAAGGAGCTTGAGACCCGCGGCAACGCCTGCCAGGTATCTGCCCTGGTAGATGGAAGCGAAGGCGTTCTGATAGTTGGAAAGATTTTCGGTGTGAGCCTTGGTACCGGTAGCGTGGCAGAACTGCACGTCGGGGAATTCCTTGGCGGCCTGGATCATATAGGACTCATGGCCGAAGGAGTCGGCGAACACCACGTCGTAGCCCTTATCGGCAAACTCGGCGGCCTTGTCGTAGCACTCGGTACCCTCGGGGATATCGGTGATAATGGTGTAGTCATCCTCAGTCAGACCCTTGTTCGCGCAAGCAGTCTTGAATGCGTCGATGAAGTTCTTGTCGTAGGTAGAGCTGTCACCGTGCAAGCAGATGAGCGCGGCAACGCCGGCATCACCGCAAGAGGTGAGCGCGAAGCAGGCGCCGAGCAGCATAACGAGAGCCAAAGCCAAAGATGCGATTTTCTTGAACATTTCCTGTTCCTCCAAATTAAAAAATTTATTTTAGAAGCCGAAGCTTCGTAAAACCGTAACCGAACGGCCCATTTGATCTCGCCTTGAGGTTGTCCGTCAAGTAAAAACAAAAAACAGACGCACTCCTTCACACCATTAAAAGTGCATTCCAATAGTCGCCTTTGGGCGCGGCGGTAGAAACATTCGGGCCATCTATCCGAATTATATTGGGGGCTTGCTTGCATTTACTGATGTGAAACGCTCGTCTGTTCCACGCCATTATTATACAGAACTTGACAAAAAAAATCAAGGGGTTAGCGAAAAATATTTAAATATTTTTTCTAAACGAACAAAAAGCCCCGAGCATTTGGACGCTCGGGACGATTTTTATGGATTTACGAGCCTGCGGGCGTGACGGGCGACGAGCAAACGGGCACGGATGCTCTTTTCTCTCTTTCCGAAAAAGAGGGTGGTGGCGAGCCTTCGTGCGTAGCGCTTGTCGGTCTCTGCGCGCAGAGGGGGCAGGACCCGCTTTTTGAGCAAGCGATAGGGGCAAAGGGAATACAGCCCCGCCACCCATTCCTCGGGCGGAAGCCCTTCACATAAAACGTAGTCGGTGACTAAAAGCTCGGGCAGACTGACGTCGGCGGCGGTGAGAAAAAAGAGCGCAGACGAAAGTGGGTCTCTTACCGCCGTAAAATTCTCGTTCTCATCCTCCGCAAACAAAGCAAAGGAGCCTTTTTCGATGGCGTCTTCATTCAGTGCCAGCGGTGCTCTTGCCAAGAGAACGGAGGGCGTGCCGTCCGCCAACCAAGCGGCGGTCTGTCCGTAGGCGGTGCGCATCTCGCCCTCGGTGGTGCGATAGGCAAAGAGCAGGCCGCGCGCCCCCGAAAGACTGCCTTCCCCTCTGAGGGTGCGAGGCACAAAAAACATTTTTTCAAGATGGGCGCGGTGCGCGTCCAGCGTATCGGCGTATTCCGCCTTGGTGGCAAAAAGGAAGAGAGACTTACCACTGTGTCTCTCGTAAAACCGTTCTGCGGCGAGAAGAAGCATACGGGCGGTGTCAAGCCCGGGCACTCTCTCAAAGCTGAGGGAAACCGAATCGGTGATAAAGGAGGGGGCGGCGGTGTCTATCACGGTGGGGCGGATGCCGTAGTCGTGGAAAAAGGTATGGGCGAGGGCATACGCGCCGTCCGTCGCGCCTAATATCAAAACGAAAACGTCGTTTTCCATGGTCTCTCCTTATTTATCCTCCCACGCGAAGGTGGTGGGTGTTCCCTCCTCAAGGAGCCCCGCAAACTCTCTTTGTCTTAACACCTCGTAGACCGCCACGGCCACCGAATTGGAGAGATTGAGGCTGCGAAGACCGGGGAGCATGGGGATACGCACCGCCGTTTCGGGATTTTTTTCGAGAATGCGCTCGGGCAGACCCGCCGTCTCCTTTCCGAACATAAGAAACACTCTTTCCTCGTATGTCACGTCGGTATGCTTTTTGGGGGCTTTGGTGCTGAAATAATAGATCCTTTCCCCCGCGTTTTTCTCAAAAAATTCCTCTTCGCTCTCATAATAGGTAATATCCAAGAGATGCCAATAATCAAGTCCCGCTCTTTTGAGCTTTTTGTCGTCGATCTCAAAGCCTAGTGGCTTGATGAGATGGAGTGCCGCGCCCGTGGCGGCACAGGTGCGAGCGATGTTGCCCGTGTTTTGGGGGATCTCGGGCTGGTGTAGCACGATATTGATATTTTTCATAGCCTCTCCTTGGGTCGCTTTCGTCATTCTTTCTTCATTGTAGCGAAAAAAAGCGGGACGGTCAAGAGTTTTTTTGAAAATAACGCAAAAAAGAGTATATTTTTTACAAATAAGTATGGCAAAACGGAAAAAGATGTGCTATACTATTTATATTAAAATATAAAATGGAATCTTTATAGAGAAAAATACGCGCCCCTTGGTGGGTCATGGAGTAAGATATGGGATTGATGGATAAAATTTTCGGCACCTACAGCGAGCGTCAGGTCAAGCGCATTCGCCCCCTTGCCGACAAGATCGAGGCCTTGGCCGAGGAATACCGTGCCCTGAGCGCGGAGGAATTAAAGAACAAGACGGCAGAGTTCCGCGCCCGTCTTGCGGCGGGTGAGACGGAGGAGGACATTCTTCCCGAGGCCTTTGCCGCCGTCCGTGAGGCAGACGACCGCGTGCTGGGCAAGCGACCCTTTTACGTACAGCTCCTCGGCGGCATCCTGCTGCATCAGGGCCGCATCGCCGAGATGAAGACCGGTGAAGGTAAGACGCTGGTGGCGACCTTGCCCGCTTATCTGAACGCGCTTTCGGGCAAAGGCGTGCATATCGTCACGGTAAACGACTATTTGGCTCGCCGCGACAGCGAGGAGATGGGAAAGGTTTACGGCTACTTGGGTCTTACCACGGGTCTTGTGGTACACGGGCAGACGAGCGAGGAGAAGAAGGCCGCCTACGCCGCCGACATCACCTACGGCACCAACAACGAGTTCGGCTTTGACTATCTCCGCGACAACATGGTGCTTTACAAGGAGAGTATGGTGCAAAGAGGGCATCACTTTGCCATCGTGGACGAGGTGGACTCCATTCTCGTGGACGAGGCGCGTACCCCTCTGATCATTTCGGGCAGTGGCTCAAAATCCTCCGATCTCTATCTGTTTGCCGACCGCTTTGCCAGAACCCTCAAAAAGCTGGTCATCAAGGAGACGGACAGCAAGGAGGACATGGATGGCGTAGATGCCGACTACATCGTAGATGAGAAGGCCAACAACGCCGTGATCACGAAAAGCGGCATCGCCAAGGCGGAAAAGTTTTTCAACGTGGAGAACTTGGCCGATCCCGAAAACACCACGCTCTTTCATCACATCAACCAGGCCATCCGCGCCCACGGCATCATGAAGCGCGACGTGGATTACGTGGTGAAGGACGGAAAGGCCATCATCGTTGATGCCTTTACGGGCCGCCTGATGCCCGGTCGCCGCTTCAACAACGGCTTGCACCAGGCCATTGAGGCAAAGGAAAAGCTGGGCGTGCAAAAGGAGACGAGAACCCTTGCCACCATCACCTTCCAGAACTATTTCCGTATGTACCAAAAGCTGTCGGGTATGACGGGTACGGCACTGACCGAGGAGGACGAGTTCCGCGAGATCTACGCCCTCGACGTGGTGGAGGTGCCCACCAACCGCCCCATGATCCGCTTGGATCAGAACGACAGAGTGTACCGCACCATGCGTGGCAAGTATGGCGCCATCATCGAGCAGATCAAGGCCTGTCACGAAAAGGGACAGCCTGTTCTTGTGGGTACGGTATCCATCGATAAATCCGAGGCACTCTCCGCCATGTTAAAGGCGAAGGGCATTCCCCACACCGTCCTGAACGCCAAATATCACGAGCGCGAGGCCGAGATCGTGGCACAGGCAGGCAAGGAGGGTGCTGTCACCATTTCCACCAACATGGCGGGACGCGGTACGGACATTATGCTGGGCGGCAACGCCGAGTATATGGCGAAGAACCAGATGCGCCGCGACGGCGTGGAGGAGGGGCTGATCGCCCTTGCCACGGGCAGTGCCGACACCGCCGACGAGGAGGTGTTGGCCGCGCGCGCCACCTTCCGTGAGCTGTACGAAAAATTCAAGGCCGAGATCGCGCCCGAGGCGGAGCGTGTCAGGGCGGCGGGCGGTCTTTATATCCTGGGCACGGAGAGACACGAGTCCCGCCGTATCGACAACCAGCTCCGCGGCCGAAGCGGCCGTCAGGGCGACCCCGGTGAATCCTGCTTCTTCCTCTCCTTGGAGGACGACTTAATGCGTCTGTTCGGCTCAGACCGTATCGCGGGCGCGGTGGCAAGACTGGGACTGGACGAGAACACCCCCATTAACGCGGGTATTCTTTCGGGCTCTATCGAGTCGGCGCAAAAACGGATCGAAGGCAACAACTTTGCCCGCCGTAAGCACGTTCTTGAATATGACGACGTGATGAACCAGCAAAGAAAGCTGATCTACGAGCAACGTTTGCAGGTGCTGAACGGCGACGATATGAAGTCCACCATGCTGGAAATGATAGAAAGCTCTGTGCGTGACAATATTGCTCTTTTCCTTGGCGACGGCAGTGCCGAAGCGCGCAATCTGTCGGGGCTTCGCTCCCATTATATCGGCTGGCTGTACGCGGAGGGCGACGAAAGCTTCTCCATGGAAGCGCTCTCCGCCCTCTCCGCCGACGCCATCACCGAGATGCTTCTCGCCAAAATGAAAGCCATTTATGCCGAAAAGGAGGCACTCTTTGGTGAGGAGGCCTTCCGCGAGGTGGAGAGAGTCATTCTGCTCCGCAACGTGGACACGGGCTGGGTAGAGCATCTCGACGTGATGGACGACCTAAAGGAAACGGTGGGTCTGAACAGCTACGCCCAGAGAAACCCCGTTGTGGAATACCGCATTCAGGGCTCTGCCATCTTCGAGGAGATGGTAGACACCATCCGTGAGTCCACCGTCCGCATGCTGATGACGGTGATGCCTCGTGAGAGTGCGACGCAACGCGTTGCCGTTGCCACCGCCACGGGAGAGAGCGGCGGCAGTGAGACCGCGCCCGTTAAGAAGCAGCCCGTAAAGGCGGAGCGCAAGGTGGGCAGAAACGATCCCTGTCCCTGCGGCAGTGGAAAGAAATACAAGGCCTGTTGCGGAGCCAATCCCAACCTCCTCAAATAATGGGCTTCGGGTTTCTGTTCGTCGGGTATCTCCTGACCTTCAACTTTGTGGGCTATAACGCCTACTCGGACGTGTTCGCCACAGCACTGATGCTCCTTGGTCTCTCCACGCTTTCGGCTTACGGAAAAAGCTTCCGCCGTGCCTTTTTTACGGGGCTTCCCCTGCTCGCGATCCATATTGCCACCTTCGCCCTCGCCATCCTCGGCTTGCTTGACCTGGTGACCCCCACTGCGGCACTGTCCCTTTGGCTTTCGGTGATGGGTCTGCTCCTTCGCGGTCTTTTCATCGGCTTAACCCTCAAGGGGGTAGCGGACATCAGTCGGGAGACAGACATTCCCGTTTTGCGCTTGCGCGCCCTTCGCAACCTCATTCTCTATCTTCCCTTCGTGGTGCTGGGGGTGCTGCTCGAAACCAATGCCTTTGCTTCTCTGACAGGCTTTTTGCGCGTGCTTCTCATGTTTTACATGCTCTACGGGCTTCTTGTCACCTTCTTAAACGCCAAGACCTTTTACGAGGCTTACATTTGGATCTGCCTTGAGGGTGAGGAGAGCATGGAAAGAAAAAGCTCCCGCTTCGGCTTGATCAACCGTCTGAACGCTTTGTCCGATAAGATGGATGAAAGGACACTGGCACGACGGGCGGAGGACAAGCACCGCCGCGAAGAAAACAAAAGAAAAAGGAAGGACAAAAAATGACAAGTCCCTCTTCTCTGCCACAAAAGGGCGGTTTCTCTCTTTTGCGCCTTGACAGACTGTTTCTTGCCTGCGTATTTCTCTTTACGCCGAACGTCAGTCTGTTCGACCTGCTTCCCGATTTCATCGGGTACGCCTTGCTTCTCTCCGCTCTCCGCGAGGCCTCTTACGTATTTCCTCATTTTGATGAAGCACGTCGCGGCTTCAAGTGGATGCTTTATTTCAGCGTTGCCAAGCTTCCCGCTTCCCTTCTGATGCTCAGCATCGCGGGCAAAAACCTGGACGAGCGAAGCATCGTCGCCGTGTTTTCCTTGGCCTTCGCCGTGCTTGAATTGATCTTTCTGCTTCCCGCCGTGCGGTCACTGCTCGAGGGCTTCGTTTACATAGGCGAGCGCGAGGGTGCTTCCGTTTGTCTGACGGACGGAAGAGGAAGCAGCATCGACAGCTTGACCCTATATACGACCGTGTTCTTCGCCGTCAAGCACGCGATGAGCACCCTGCCCGAGCTTGTCCTGATCTCTCTGTTTGAAAAGACCGGCGCATTGGGGCCGGGCGCGTTCAACATTGCCGCCCTCTACCCCTTCTTCGCTATACTTGGTGCCATCACCGTTTTGGTGATGGGAATTCTTTGGCTCTCACGCATGAGGCACTTTACGTCCGCCCTTCGCGCGGATGAGGCCCTTGACGCGATCCTCGCCGCCAAGGCGGAGAAAAACGCGGAGGCTGTCGCCATCCGAGCAGATCGCCGTCGCTCGCTGACCCTGCTTTATCTGCTCATGGGCGCATCGCTCTTTCTGATCGATCCCATCTTAGACGACCGAGACGTTTTGCCCAGCGTGTTTGCCGCCGTGCTTCTTTTCTTGTTCTTCCGTTTGACGGAAAGCAGGCGGCTTGCTCTCGCGGGTGCATGGCTCAGTGGCGTTTACGGTCTCCTTTCCCTTGGTACCTTTATCGCGCGCGAGCTGTTTTTCTATGATTTTAAGATCACGGACGTAGAGTTTCGTGACGAGGCCCTATTCCGCTATATACCCGTGGAGATCCTTACGGTGGCGGAAAGCGCGGCACTCATCGCTCTCGTTGTCCTCATCTGCCTCGCGCTTCGTGATTTCGTCCTTGCCAAAACGGGCAAGGGGCTCAGAGAGACCGATCTCGTTCTGCGAAACGACGTCCATCATTCTCTCATCAAAAAGCTCAAGGGCTTAGGTGTTCTCGGCGTTCTTTACGCCGTCTTCCGCGCCGCGGAGGTGTTCCTTCTGGTGGCGGTCGACAGGCACGTGATCACCGAGGACGAGGCAAACCAACATTACGGGGTGGGCGATGTGGTCTACTCCTCCCGCTACGGCGGCTCTTGGTTTATTCTGTTGGTGGCGGGGATCGCCCTTGCCGCTTACGTCTTTTTCCTCGTGCGCTCTCTCCGTGAGGAGATGGGGAACGAGGAGGAATAAGAACGGTTATCATTCTCGCAAGAGATAACAATATGACAAAGGAAGGCATTATTATGGACCAGAAAGAAAAAGCACTTCTTGCCGAGGTGGCAAGGAACATCCGTGTAGGCATTCTGCACGGCGTGGCCGGCGCGGGCTGCGGCCATCCCGGCGGCTCCCTCTCCATTGCCGACATTATGGCGTATCTTTATACCAAGGAGCTGAACGTCCGTCCCGACGATCCCAAGTGGGAAGACAGAGACCGCTTCGTTCTCTCCAAGGGTCATACCGCTCCCGCTCTGTACGCGACGCTGGCGGAGCCCGGCTTCTTCCCCAAGGAAGAGCTGTTCACCCTGCGTAAGATCGACAGCCGCTTGCAGGGTCACCCCGATATGAAAAACATCCCCGGTGTGGATATGACCACGGGCTCCTTGGGTCTTGGCATCTCCGCCGCCTGCGGCATGGCGCTTTCGGGCAAGGTGTCCGGAAAAGACTACCGCGTTTACACCGTCGTGGGCGACGGTGAAAGCGAGGAGGGACAGGTTTGGGAGGCGGCTATGTTTGCCGCTCACTACAAGCTCTCCAACCTTTGCGTGATCCTCGACAGCAACGGTCTCCAGATCGACGGTCCTGTGGCAGAGGTCATGAATCCCAATCCTCTTGACGAGAAGTTCAAGGCCTTCGGCTTTAACGTGATCGTCATCGACGGTCACGACTTCGACGAGATCGCCTCTGCTCTCGCCGCCGCACGCGCCTGCACCGACCGTCCCACCGCCATCATCGCCAAGACCACCAAGGGTAAGGGCGTGTCCTATATGGAAAACCAGGTGGGCTGGCACGGCAAAGCACCCAATGAAGAGGAATACAAGCAGGCTCTGGCCGAGCTGAACGCCTAAAGGAGGACGACGAAAATGGAAAAGAAAGCAACCAGAGAGGCCTACGGTGCGGCACTTGCCGAGTTAGGCGAAAAGTACGATTTCTTGGTTCTCGATGCCGATCTGGCCGAGGCGACCAAGACCATTATGTTCAAAAAGAAGTTTCCCGACCGCTTTTTCGATTGCGGCATTGCGGAAGGAAACATGATGTGTGTGGCGGCGGGTATCGCCGCTACGGGCAAGCCCGTGTTTGCCAGCTCCTTCGCTATGTTCGCGGCCGGACGCGCCTTTGAGCAGATCCGCAATGCCATCGGCTATCCTCACCTGAACGTGAAGATCGGTGCCACCCACGCGGGCATCACCGTAGGTGAGGACGGTGCGACCCACCAATGCAACGAGGACATCGCCCTCATGCGCACCATTCCCGGCATGACCATCATCAACCCTGCCGACGCGGTAGAGGCGAGAGCCGCCGTGGAGGCCGCCCTTCAGATCGACGGTCCCGTATTCTTGCGCTTCGGCCGCTTTGCCTGCCCCATCCTTTGCGGTGAGGACTACAAGTTTGAGTGCGGCAAGGGTGTGACCTTAGCCGAGGGCACCGACGTGACGCTGGTGGCCACGGGCTACATGGTGCATCTGGCACTTGAAGCAAGAGAGATGCTGGCGGCAGAGGGTATTTCCGCCCGTGTCATCAACATTCACACCATCAAGCCCATCGACACCGCCCTTCTCGTGAAGGCGGCCAAGGAGACGGGTGCCATCGTAACGGCCGAGGAGCATAGCGTCGTCGGCGGTCTCGGCGGTGCTGTCACCGAGGCGGTCAGCGCGGAGTGCGCCGCCATCATTCGCCGCGTGGGCGTTGAGGATTCCTACGGCCGCTCCGGCAAGGTTCCTCCCCTGCTCGAGATGTACGGCTTGACCGCTTCTCATATTGCCGAGGAGGCAAGAAAGGCAGTCGCCCTCAAGAAATAAAAGGACGGTTATATTAAAATGAAGCAATTTTTGCTCCCCGAGGGGGCGAAGCAGTACAAGGCAAATATGCACTGCCATACAAGCCTGTCCGACGGCAAGCTGACACCCGCCGAGGTCAAGGCGGCCTACAAGGCCAAGGGATATCAGGTGGTGGCCTTTACCGACCACGAGGCGCTCCTCGGTCACGCCGACTTGTGCGACGAGAGCTTTATCGCTCTGCACGGCTATGAGACCGCCATCAAGGAGATAAACGGTGTGTCCACCCTGAAGAATCATTCTCTCAAGGTGCATCACATCAATTTTATCAAGAAGAAGCAGGATGACTTAACGCAGTTCTGCTTTTATCCCGACAATTTCACGCCCGGGAATTGCAAGGCGCAGATCCCCTTTATCCGCTACGTAGGCGAGACGTGCGTCTACTCCTACGACAACGGCTTCGTCAATCATTTGATCGAGGAAGCGCATAAAAACGGTTGTCTCGTGCATTACAACCACCCCCGTTGGTCGCTGCAATCGGCGGCTACCGTCAAGGAGCTTGCGGGGATCGACGCCCTTGAGGTCTTTAACACGGGGTGCATAGGTCACGGCGACTTTGACGATGGGGTATACGAGGAGCTTTTGCGCTACGGCGTGCGCTGCGCGGTAGTGGGAGGCGACGACAACCACAACGGCACGAGCGAGGCCGAGGTGGCGAGCTATGCCGACTCCTTCGGCGGCTTCACCGTGATCGCCGCAGAGCGTTTCACCTACGAGGGGCTCACCGAGGCACTTGAGAAGGGCGACAGCTACGCCTCAAGCGGTCCTATGATCTATTCTCTCTACGTGGAGGACAGGCATCTCGTTTGCCGCACCTCCCCCGCCGCTCGCATCATTCTGCACAGCGAGGGCAGATGGGTGAAGACGGTGAAGGGAGAGGACGGGTACGTGGATAAGGCCGCCATTCCCCTCGACAAAGCAAAGCTTGGCGGTTATTTCCGCCTTGAGGTGGTGGACAAAAACGACCGTCACGCCTACACCCGCGCCTACGAAACCGACAAATATCTATAATAACAAAAAAGAGACTGTCAGCGACAGTCCCTTTTTTCTTTCCGTTAAAGAATGCTAAAAAGATTGAAGTTCACCACCAAGGTAGCAAACACAATGGAAATGATAGAAAGCAGCTTGATGAGGATATTGATGGCAGGGCCTGCGGTATCCTTGAAGGGATCGCCCACCGTATCGCCCACCACGGCCGCCTTGTGAGAGGGGCTTCCCTTTCCGCCGTGGACGCCGCCCTCAATGTGCTTTTTGGCGTTGTCCCAAGCGCCGCCCGCGTTGGACATAAAGATGGCTACGAGGAAGCCGGTGACGGTAGCGCCGCCGAGAAGACCCACCACACCGTTAGGGCCGAGAATGAGCCCCGCCAGAATGGGAGCAACCACGGCCACCACGGTGGGAAGGACCATTTCCTTTAAGGACGCCTTGGTGCAAAGGTCCACGCAAGAGGCGTAATCCGCTTCTGCCTCACCTTCCATCAGGCCCGTGATCTCGTGAAACTGGCGGCGCACCTCCTTAACGATGCTCTGGGCGGCTCTGCCCACAGATTGCATAGACAAGGCCGCAAAGAGGAAGGGGAGACATCCGCCGATGAACAGACCCACCAGAACGGCGGGATTGTCGAGGCTAAGGTCAAGGCCCGTGAAGCCAATGGATTTGATCTTGTCAATATAAGAGGCCATCAGCGCGAGGGCGGTCAAGGCGGCTGAGCCGATGGCGAAGCCCTTGCCCGTGGCGGCGGTGGTATTGCCGAGGGCGTCGAGGGCATCGGTGCGCTCTCTGACCTCCTCGGGCAGCTCTGCCATCTGGGCGATACCGCCCGCGTTATCGGCGATAGGGCCGTAGGCGTCGGTGGCGAGGGTGATGCCCAACGTGGAGAGCATACCCACGGCGGAAAGAGCGATGCCGTAGAGACCCATGGCAGGAGAGGCAAGGCTTCCGCCCGAAATAAAGAAGGAGAACAGAATGCAAGCGCCCACGAGGAGGATGGGGACGAGGGTAGAAAGCATACCGAGGCTAATGCCGCTGATGACGATGGTGGCGGAGCCCGTCTCCGCGCTATCGGCTAAGTGGCGGGTGGGCTTATAGCTGTCGGAGGTGTAATATTCGGTGATCTTACCGATGAGAACACCCACAAGCAGACCCGCGATGATGGCGAAATACAGACCCACGTGTTCAAGTCCCAAAAGTCCCCAGATCACGAAGAAGGAGAGGACGGCGATGAGAATAGCGGACAGATTGGTGCCGCGGCTGAGCGCGGAGAGCAGCTTTTTCTGGTCGGTGGATTCCCCCGTACGGACGAAGAAGGTGCCCACGAGAGAGCAAAGGATGCCGAGGGCGGCAAGCACCATAGGCAGAGCCATGGCGTAAAGATCACCGCCGAAGGCGGAGATGCCGAGGGCGGCGGCGGAGACCACAGAGCCCACGTAGGACTCGTAAAGGTCCGCGCCCATGCCTGCCACGTCGCCCACGTTGTCGCCCACGTTATCGGCAATAACGGCAGGATTGCGGGGGTCGTCCTCGGGAATGCCCGCTTCCACCTTGCCCACAAGGTCAGCACCCACGTCGGCGGCCTTGGTGTACACACCGCCGCCTACACGCGCAAAAAGCGCCATAGAGGAAGCACCCATACCGAAGGTGAGCATAGCCGCCGAGATCTCGGCAGCACTCAGACGGAAGGCGTATTTCAAAAGAATAAACCAAACGGAAATGTCAAGCAGACCGAGGCCTACCACCACGAAGCCCATGACCGAGCCCGCCGAGAAGGCGATGCGCAAGCCGCGCCCCAGGCTTGTACGGCAGGCGTTGGCGGTGCGGGCGTTGGCGGCGGTGGCGATCTTCATGCCGCAGAAGCCCGAAAGCCCCGAGAAAAATCCGCCCGTCAAAAAGGCAAAGGGAGTAAACCAAGTAAAATTCTCAAACAAAAGAGCCATCAGACAAAGAATGGCGAAGACGCAGGCAAAAAACACCCCTACGATCTTGTACTGCCGCTTCAAGTAGGCAGCCGCTCCCTCTCTGACGGACAAGGAGATGCTTTTCATTTTTTCCGTACCCTCTTCCGCCTTCAGCACCCGCCGTGCTGTGAGAGCGGCATACACGAGGGCAACAAGCGCGCCAAGCAGAGTTAACACTACGATCAAATGCTCCATATTTTTTCCTTTCACGCCGCACACGCGGCAGTCCTTCGCCCCGGTATCATGGGCGTTCTCATTAAATATGTCGGTATTATAGCACAAAAAAACGAGTTTGTCAATATTTTAACATGGTTTTTTGCAGCTTTTTGCTGTATTCCTTTCATTTTTTCTCGACTATTCTCCATTTTTTTGCAACTTTTTCTCATTTTTGCGCAAGAAAGCACTATCTTCTGATGCATTTGGCGGATTTCGTCTATTTTTTCACATACGACGTATTTTTTTAAGTAAGGTACTTGCAAAATCAAAAAAAGCGTGTTATAATAATAGGTACGAAATATGTCAAAACCACACCAAAGGAGAATCATCATGAAAAAATTCGGCGTAGGTATTCAGCTTTACGGCGTACGCAATGCTATGGCGGAGGACTTCAAGGGTACTCTGACCAAGATCAGGGACATGGGCTACGAGTACGTGGAGATGGCGGGCTACTTCGGCCACACGGCTGAGGAGATCAAGGCTATCCTTGACGAGCTGGGCCTTAAGTGTGTTTCCGTCCATCAGAGTCTTGATTTCTTTGAGGGCGACGCGCAAAAGGGTATCGACTACCTTAAGACCTTCGGCACCAAGGTGTCCGTGATCCCTTGGTATCAAGAAGCAAAGCTGGCAGGCACCCCCGATTGGGAGGCCACCGTTGTCGCCTTCAAGCGTGTGGCCGAGGCGCTTCACGCAAACGGCATGATGCTTGGCTACCACAACCACGACTTTGAGTTCAAGAAGTTTGAGGGCAAGTATCTGCACGACCACATCTTCGACGCCATTCCCACCGAGCTTATCATTCCCGAGCTGGACACCTGCTGGGTACATTATGCGGGCATCAACCCCGCCGACAAGATCCGTGAGTTCAAGGGTCGCGTTCCCATCGTCCACCTGAAGGATTTCGTCTGCAAGGAGCTGGGCGGCGGTCCCGTTTACGACCTCATCGACAAGGACGGCAAGTCCAAGCCCGCTCCCTCCAGAGAGGAAAACGGCTTTGCCTTCGCGCCTCTCGGACGCGGCAGACAGAACTTTGCCGAGATCCTGGCCGCTTGCGAGGAGTGCGGCACCGAGATCGTGATCGTGGAGCAGGACCAGGTTTACGGCGGTATGTCCGAGCTTGAGGCCGCGAAGATCAGCCGCGACTATCTGCGCGACACCTTCGGCCTGTAATTCTATACTACATAGTGAAGGAGAATAGCCTTGGCTACTACAAAAGCAACTGCAATTAAGGAAGAGCAGACCGAATACAAGATCACCAAGACCAAGTTTGAGGCCTATACGGGTGACGAGCCCTTCCTTTTCGTGAGTTATTCTCACAGGGATACCGAGCTGGTGTTCCCCATTCTGGATGCCCTCCACGACAAGAAATACCGTCTTTGGTATGACGAATCCTGCGAAACGGGCAACGATTTCCGCGACGAGCTTCGCACCCGCATCGAAAGATGCGAGGCCGTGCTTCTCTTCGTTTCCGAATCCTCTATGCTCTCTCCCTTCTGCGGTATGGAGATCATCGTAGCGAGAGAGAATGGCAAGCGTCTCTATCCCATCTATTTGGACGAGGCCGACGTTCCTCCCTCCTTCCAGATCCTGCTGGCCAACACCCATCACGGCACGGCAGCCGATATGGATAAGCTGATCAAAAATTTAGTAAGGGATTTACCTGCCGTGACTATGGACAGACTGACCATCGAAGACACCTCCCTCAAAAAGTGCGAGGACAACGGAACCAGCATTTCGGTTGACGTGGGCGTGGTGGATATTTGCGCCGAGGCCTTCAAAAACCGTCGCGCGCTCCAGCACATCGAGCTTCCGAACACGCTGGTAACCATCGGCATCGAGAGCTTCCGTGGCTGTACCTCCTTGAAGGAAATGATCATCCCCGAAAGCACGCTGTACATTCGAGACAGCGCGTTCCGTGACTGCACCAGCCTCAAAAGCCTGGTGGTCAGGAACAAGTGCATCAAGATCGGCGAGCGCGCCTTTGAAAACTGTGCCGTTTTGTCCGACGTTTCCCTTCCCGAGGGTCTGACCGAGATCTACGGAGGCGTTTTCAACAGCTGTAAGAGCTTAAAGGCCATTCATCTTCCCGAGAGCCTGAACGTGCTGGGCGAGAGTGCCTTCTCCGATTGTATCGCGCTTGAGACCATCACCGTTCCCGAATCCGTTACCAAGATCGACGACCTGGTGTTCAACGGCTGTACCGCCCTCACCAAGATCGAGCTGCGCAACGGCTTAAAGAAGATCGGTAAGAGTGCCTTCAAGAACTGTCGCGCGCTGACCTCCATTATGATCCCTGCCTCCGTTTCCTCCATCAGCAGCTCGCCCTTCCGTGGCTGTGAAAAGCTGAAATCCCTGCGCGTGGATCCCAAGAACAAGTATTACAAGTCCGAGCCCAACAAGCGCGAGGGCAGCGACCACGTTCTCTTCAACAAGAACAAATCGGTCATCATTGCCTATCCCGCCAGCAGCCGCGAGGTGCAGTACGACATTCCCGATAGCGTAACCGTTATCAGCGACTGGGCCTTCTGCGAATGCAAGAAGCTGAACCGTATCACCATTCCCGACTCCGTTTACGAGATCGGCGAGGGCGCGTTCAGCAACTGCGCGTTGCTTGACGAGATCGAGGTTCCCGACAGCGTGGTAAAGATCGACGATTGCGCCTTCCGCGGCTGTGAAAGCCTTGAGAAGGTCATCATCCCCGACTCTGTAAAGGAGCTGGGATGGGGCGTGTTCGACGGCTGTGAGAACACCGTGACCGTTTACTGCGACGAGGGCTCTCTCGTACAGGAATACTGCCGCAAGAACGGTATTCGTGAGGAAAGAATTCCCACCGAGGAAGTGAACTGAAAATGGAAGCTACCGAAAAACGATCCTTTGGCAAGACCGTCGCGGCGTTCATTCGCAAAAACGCCGTGATGTGCATTGCTCTGCTTGCGGCCATCGTTACGAGCTTTATCGTACCGCCCGACAAGGCATATCTTGACTACTTTGATTACAAAACCCTGACCTGTCTGTTTTGCGTGTTGGCCGTGGTGTGTGCCTTGAAGAACATTCGCTTCTTCTATATGATGGCGCACAAGGTGGTCATTCTGTTTAAGAACGCCCGTATGAGCGTGCTGGCTTTGGTGTACATCACCTTTATCGGCTCGATGTTCATTGCCAACGATATGGCACTTTTGACCTTCCTGCCTCTCGGTTATCTGACCCTGACGACCACGGGCAAGCAAAAGTACATGGCCTTTACCTTTATCATGCAAAACATTGCCGCAAACCTTGGCGGTATGCTTACCCCCTTCGGCAATCCGCAAAACCTGTATCTTTACACCTTCTTTGAGATTCCCACCTTGGAGTTTATGGGCATTATGGCTCCGCCCTTCGTGTTCTCCGTGGCCTTGATCACCCTTTGCTGTATTATCTTCGTCAAGCCCGAGCCCTTGGAGCTGGCGGACGAGGAGGTACATCTCCCGCCTCTGCGGACGGTGATCTACCTGCTCCTCTTTGCCCTGTCCATTCTCATCGTATTCCGTGGCATTCCTTACGGTGTGGGTCTGATCGTTATTCCCATCGTGCTTTTGTTCATGGACAGAAAGGCACTCCGTATGGTGGACTATCCCCTGCTGTTCACCTTTGTGTTCTTCTTCATCTTCTCGGGCAATATGGCGCGTATCGACGCGGTGCGCAACATTTTCTCCTTCCTGCTTGACAAGAACACGCTGTTGTTCAGCACGCTGAGCTGTCAGTTCATCAGTAACGTGCCCTCCGCCATTCTTCTCTCTCAGTTTACCGAAAACTACGCCGACCTTCTGGTGGGTGTAAACATCGGTGGCGTGGGTACGCTGATCGCCTCTCTTGCCAGCCTGATTACCTTCCGCGAATACGTGAAGAACAATCCCGGAAAAACGAAGTATTACATCGGTTTATTCTCCGCCTTCAACTTTGGATTTTTGATCCTGTTGGTCTGCGGAATGTCTCTTTTAAAGCTTTTGTAAACAAAAGTGTACAAAAAGCCGTTTGCTTTCGCAAACGGCTTTTTGCTTATTGATGCGAGAGAAACGCAAGGCTTCCCTTCCTGCCAAATCGGCTTTACAGATCCTCCAGCTTTACGGTGGCGTTTTCATACACCTGCTTGCAATAGCCACACGTCTCACACCGCTTATCGCAGTTTCCCACCCGCTCGGCAAAATCCGTGGGGAAGAGGCTGTTGTCAAGAAGATAGGGATATATGGCACCACTGTGGTTAGGCTCAAGCAGGTCGCACACAGAGCCCAAGTGTTTTTCGTTCATGTAGGCATCAAGGACGGTGATGGGGGAGCGGTTCACACGGGTAGCGAGCTTGGCCGCCGTAACCAGCCCCTCATAGAGATGAATGTCCTCGGGGCGCACGTAGTTGGTTTTTTGCACCAGGGCGTGCCGCTTTCCCTCTCTGCCAAGATACTCCCAGCAGGTGCCCCTGTAATCGTAGGCGTTGTCCATGGTCATAATATCGCTCTCGTGCGCCACCATATTGTCGTGGAACACGTGAGAGGAGCAATGGTTGAGGCAACCACTGTTGGCAAGCATGAACAGCTCCTTGCCGTTTGCGTCGGCATACGCCTTCAAGCGGCGCAGAGCGGCGAAATCGCGGTTTAATTCCCTCTTGACGTAGAAGCTGTCAAAGCGGTCGGCCAGATAATCCATTCCCTCGGGAGTGCCGATCTCCATATTGACCGAGGCGCGCACCGAAAGCGCGGAGAAGTTTTCCTTTATAAATTTAGCAATGAGGGGAGAGGTGGTGGTGACGGAGCGCAGGGGCAAGTGGGTAGCGAGATAATCCACCGTGTTGCCGATCTTATTGAAGAAGGCGCGGCTTGCCGTGTCCTTTCCGTAGCAAGCGGCGTTAAAAAGCAGGTTGAGAGGGATACCGCCCTCTGCCAGCATAGAGAGGTCGGAGAGCTGTCTGAGGGTGACCTCGTGGGGAAGATAGGTCTCGCTTTCCGTCTGCCTGTGGCGTCCGTTGGGCGTGTCCCCGAAGGCAAAATACACCTCATACACCCTATCCTTATAATGCAAGATCCTTTCCACAAAGTCCGTGGTGGGACGCATCTGATAACCGATCGCGTATTTCATATGCCCACTCCTTTCATCATACAGCAATACTATTATACCTTTTATGGCACGACAAAGCAAGAGGCAAATCAAACAAAATACTCCAAAACAAACATTTTTTGATGATTTTTTCTTTTTTTGCCCTTAAAAAGAGAGATAACCCTTGCATTTTTTATTTTCCTCTGTTACAATGAAGAAAAGATATCAACAAGATCGGAAAGGAGCGGCCATGCTTGATTCCCCCTACGTACGGTACGCCAACCGTTTTCCTCACTTCGGCCAGGGTGACGTTTTTTCGGTAGCCTACGACTGCCGCCTGTTTCTCATTTTAGGCGGAAGCGGTAGCCTGCTATGCGAAAACAAGAAAACGGTCATGCGCCGCTTTGACCTGGTCTATCTCCCGGCCGCGCTTCCCTACCGTCTCGACCCTGTGGATCGCTTTGACCTGTTCGTGATCAATTTTGATTTTACGTCGCGCCAAGCGGGAATGAGGCGCATCCGTCCCGTTCCCCCTATGCTCTTCAAGCCCGAAAAGGTGTACGAAATGCCCCCCGAGTCCTTCCGCTCTCACAGAGTGTACCGCCATATGCAAAACATTCTCCCTCTGTTCGAGGGAATGCAAAAGGAGGAGCGCATTCCCGACGAGCATAGTAAGGTCATGTCCTCCGCCTTGCTTTCCCAGTGTCTCATTCGAATGTGCCGCGCCGACGAAAACGCCCTGTCGGGAAAGGATGAGGCACTGATCGCCACCTTGACGGAGTACCTGCACGACCACATTCAGACGGGCTTTACCGAGGAGGAGCTGGCGGCCGATCTGCGCTATCATCCCTACTACCTCAATCGGGTGCTGAAGAAGTACACGGGTGAGACCATTCACACCTATCTGCTCCACGAGCGAGTTCGCGTGGCACAGGCTATGCTCCGAGCGGGCGGCATGTCAGCGGAGGAGGTGGGGCGGCGATGCGGCTTCTCCAACGCTTCTCACTTTGCCAAGGTATTCAAGCGTTACACCGGCTTCTCCCCCTCCGAATACCGCAAGGCCAATACCGTTTTGTAAATCGAACACGATTCATAAAGAAAGGATAAAGGTTATGCCTTACATTGAAACGAAAACCACCAAGACCGTCACCAAAAAGGAGGAGACCGCCCTCTTTGAAGCCCTCGGCAAGGCCATCGAGCTTCTGCCCGGCAAGACCGAGCAGTGGCTGATGCTGAACGTGGAGGGAGACAAGCATATGGCCTTCCGCGGCAAGACTGACGAGGATATGGCTTACATTACCGTAGCTCTTGTGGGCAAGGCGGGGGCTGAGAATTACGAAAAGCTGACGGTACGCCTTTGCGAGCTGTGCGAGGAGATCCTTGGCATCGCTCCCGACCACGTCTACGTGAAGTACGAGGAGGTAGACTATTGGGGCTGGAACAATATGAATTTTTAAAAATCATTCCGTGAGAAAAAGGGCTGTCGCGTTTGCGACACCCCTTTTAGCGTTAAAAGCGCACCGTGGATCAATTGTCAAAAACGTCGATCCACAAAGTGAAGGAGCCGGATTGTGTGCTTGGATTTCTCGGTACGACGATTACAAGATACGGCACACCCGCATCAAGCTGCTGAGAGATCATAGCATCCGTACCACCGCCTCCGTCATCGTTTGCCGCAGGCCCCTTGTAGGAATCACCAAAGTTTTCGGTCATGGCCACGGTAGAGCGAGGATCTATTAAGTACAGATACGCGTCAAAGCTCGCCTCCGTGCAAAATTGAATCCGTTTTCCCGAGTTACTTGACATGCAATTTCCTTTTCATTCTCATGAGCAATTTCGGCTGAGATCACGGAAAAATCGTCAGAAGGAAAAGAGAAATTCGCAATACTTGCCTCCGAATGGATGCGGTAAATTACCGTAATGGGCTCATCCGCTTATAATGTTGTTCAGAAAGCAGCGTTGCGATACCGTTTGCGCTTTCAGCACAGGCGGTATCGGCATGCGTGAAAACAGAAAGAATACAAACGAAAAAAACAATGAAAAAGATTGAAGAGAATGCGCGAAACGTATTACGACACGAATTGCTTCTCATATTTTCCCTCCTTGTTTCGATTATGAAACGCAACCATCACTGATTATATAGATCTTATCATTCGCAATCCTATACGAAAAGAAAATCGATGATATTATTTCTTTTCTTTCCTCCCCTTCTTTTTTCGTTATGCCATATACTTCCCAGTGTATTGTTTTTCTTTGCAAAAACAACTCCTCAGGAACCGTAAACGAAAACCAAACGTCGTTGTGCTTGCACTCGCTCACGTGCCCGCTACTTTCACAAAAGCAACGCCGCAATCTCTCGTCCGCCACACTAAGCTGCTCCAATAAATAATACTTTTTGGTAAAGTCCTTGTCAACGATCGTAAAGTACATATCTACTCGCTCGTAATAGCCGTTTTCCAGCTTATTCAGGTATGCCTCTCTGGTGTGATCTTCGTCCCGAATGCCAAAATGAAATGAAAGCGTTACGTCTCCCACGTCGAAAACGTTGGTATCGGCCTTTACCGCACCGCACTGCCCATCGTCTCCCCAAGTAAATTGGTAATAGAGTGCTTTCTCCTCAAAGCTTTCCAACGGATAGGGTGGCTCCAAGGGATGATCCTCACACCCCGTAAGAAGCAAGAAGAGGGTCAGTAACAGTATCACCGCCCTGATGGGGTAAAACAATTTTCGTTTGCTTGCAAATTTCATGAATAGCCCTCCTTTCGGGGTCGCATGCAAAAAACGCGCGAGGGGATAGAGAGGCTTCCCACGTCGCGCGCTTGTCGTTCCAAATTCCTTATTCCGTTTTCAGGAAACGCAACCCACTTGCTTTTCGTGAGCCTCCCGTTATCATTCTCCAAGGTCATAGCCCTTACGTCTACCTTAAGTATAGCATATGCATTCACACCTGTCAAGGTGAAGATTGTAAAAAAATGGAATTTCCATAAAACACAAAAGCCGCCCAAACGGGCGGCTTTCTCAAATGATAGCAGAATATTACACGGCCTCGGCTTCCGACGCGCTGAATTTCTTCTTTAGCTTCTTCACCGTTGGGAAGAAGAAGCATAGCTGCATACTGATGGAAAGGATCCATCCGATCGGCCATATCAGGTAAAGGAAGGTCAGAGGATTTGCAAGGCTGTCGCGCAAGGGTGTAAAGATAAGGAACACCCAAACGAACCGGATCGCGCACATAAATATCAAAGTGGATACCATGGCGACCATAGGACGTCCCATACCGCGAAGTGCCGCACCCATGATCTCGTTAATACCGCATATAAAGTAGGTGCTGGATATGAGCATCATCTTTTGCTGGGAATATCTGACAATTTCGGGGTTGTCTGTCATGATAGAGGAGAGAGGGCCCGAGAAAATAGCCGACAAAGCGCCGAAGGTCGCACCGATGCCCACGGTAAGAAGGATACCGCGCACGATTGCCTGATTCGCGCGCTTCACGTTCTTATTTCCTATGTTCTGGCTGACGTAAGACATGAGAGCCAAGGACGGTGCCATAACGATCTGATAGAGTATCGCGTCGAAGCTGTTGGCAATGGAAATACCCGTGGTGGCATATTCTCCGTAGGTATTTACCGTGGAGGCTATGATCACGTTGGCCACGGAGTAGAGTGCCTGCTGCATACCTGCGGGGACGCCGATCCTAAGCGTCTCGCGAAGCTCTTCCGCATAGAAGCGCAGCTTCCCAAAATTGATCTTGGCAATGCTGTTGTTTTTCACAAGGGTTACAAAGCCAAGCGTGCAAGACGTGGTCCAAGAAATGATGGTAGCGACAGCGACACCCGAGACACCCATGCCGCACAGGGCGACAAAAACAAAGTTGAATACAACCTTAAGAACGCCGCCAAGCATAAGGAACAGCATAGGGCGACGAGAGTCACCGGTAGAGCGAAGAATGGCCGCGCAAAAGTTATAAAGAAGCAGGATGGGCACGCCGACGAAATACAGTCTGAAATAGAGCGCGGCATCCTTAAGGAGCGAACCCGGGCAGTTCATCCATCCGAGAAAGACCTCCGCGCAGGTGACGCCTATCAGGGCAAGCGCAAGACCGCCGGTAAGCGCGACCAAAACAGCCGTGCCGATGGCCCTCTCCACGCGCTCTCGGTTGCCCGAGCCGATATGCTTTGCGATCACTACGTTCGCACCCGAGGAAACACCGATCATCAAACCGGTGATGGTGGATATCAGCGTGCTGCACGTGCCGACCGCACCCACGGTGATGTCGCTTTCGTAGGTCTTCAGCACCGTCATATCGATGATGTTGAACAGCGACTGTGTCACGTTCATGACCATGATGGGCAGAGCAATCGTAAGAAGAGCCTTGACGATCGGACCCGATAACATATTCACGTCTTTTTTTCTTGAAAGCAACATTTGGGTTTATCTCCTTCGCAACGGCTTTCCTTTATTATAGCACTCAAGCCTACAACAATCAACCCTTTTTTTGATGATTTTGTCGCAAAAATTTCCGTTATTCTTATTTTTACGCAAAGATAGAAAGCATCAAAAAAGAAAATGTAAACAGAAGTTTACAATTAAAAAGGCAATGAAAGGTTTGATCAAATGCCAAAGCAAAGCCCCCATACGCATTAGTGTCGCGTCCTTAGGGGGGAACGCTAACGCGCATGGGGGCTTTCGCATATTTCTTATTTCATCTCCACCGTGCCTGCGGCGTAATCCACGGTGACGGTGGTGCCGTCGGAATAGGTCACGCGACACACCGTATCGGACAGTTTTTCGTGCTTATCCATAAAGAGGCTTTGGAGGCGTGCCATAGGCTTATATTCGTGATAAAGCCTTGCCGCCAGGTCGGCGGTGGTGGCAAGCTGCTCATCGGTGGTCATAACGAAATCCGCCTTGCCCATCCAGTCGTTGATCATATTATCCTCTTTTTCGGTGACGAAACGGGAATAATAGTAGAGGGAGGGGCGGCCGCCGTACTCATAGAGCTTCAATTCCCCTGCTCTGCCCTTGATGGGGGCGTTGACGGTGGCGGTGTAGGGGTTGGCAAGGACGATGCCGTGATAGACGATCTGCCAAAGGGGAATGCGCTCGTCGCCAAAGGGATGGAGAGAATCCTTCGCCTGATAGTCGTGGAAGGTGATGTAAAGAGCATAGTCTAAGGAATCGCAGGAATGCTCTCTCGCGCCCTCGGAGGAATAGCCACCAAAGAGGCTCTTGGAAAGCGTCGCGATTTTACGGTAGCAATCCTTGGTGCCCTGATAGGTGAGAGGGTGTCTCGCGTCGTAGCACTCCTTCAGGGGAACCAAGCCCAGCACGTCTATGTAATGGAGGCCATAGAAGCCGAGATCGGCAATCTTAGGAAGGGTATTTTCCGCAATCTCCACCGCCTTTTCGGGGCAAAGCTGATAGGCGCGGCCGCCTGCCCAGAACCAGCCCTGAGTGGCAATGGTGTCACCCTTGGGTCCTCTTTGCAGCCAATCCTCCGTAAAGCCCTCGGCAATGGAATAGGCATCGCCGCTGTTGGTGTGGCAGGTGATATGATACCCCAGTTCCTTGGCGTGGGCGATGAGCTTCCGCAGCTCCTTTTCGCCGCCCAGCCGTTCGTCCACGGGGAAGGCCTGCGGCCATCTGCCGTCGTGGCCGCTGATATTCCATCCCACGAGACAAAATTCCGCCTTGTCGATGCCGCGGGCGTGGAAGGCATCCATCAGCTCGCCCACCCGCTTGAAATCACAGGCCACGTGCATGGTGGGCTCGGTTTCGAGGGTCTGCTCTGCCACGGGAGAGGGAACCTCCTTCCAGCCCATACGGATGCGCACGTACATGGATTCCTTGGCGTAGCGCAAAATCTCGTTTTCCCTTTCCGCGATGGACTTGCATCCACCGTAGCGCAAAAGATAGGAGCGGTATGCTCTGCCGATGCCGGAATAATCCGACTCCTCATAGGACAGAGCGTAGTAGGTCACGGCGGGGGGCTCGTAGGGGTCGCGGTCGGGGCTTAGCACAAAGCGAGGATAGATAGAATATTTTCCGTCCTTTTTCTCCGCCACCACGTGACAGTTGTAGGGGAAGCCTGTAAAAACGGCCAAATAGCTTTTCTCCTTATGATGCACACCGAACATGGGGAAAAAGGGCGTTTTCCCCACGAAGGAATCGCCGTCCTTGTGTCCCTTAAAGCGCGTCAGCATACAATCCTCGTATTGCGTACTATGAGAGACCACGAAGTATCCCTCGTCTCCCTCCGCGATCTCGCCGTGATAGGGTGGGAAGGCCACCGTCAGAAGTCCCTCGCAGTCTACCTCGGGCAGAGTCAGCCTGACGCCGCCGCGATAGTCATCCGCCGTCAAGGTAACGGTCACCGTTCTTTCATCCCGATAGGTCAAAATTGCTTGATACATAACGCCCATCCTTTTGTTTTTTCTTTCATTATACCGAGTGAAAATTCCTTTTGCAAGTGCTAAAACAAACTTTCCGTTCCAAAACCAACTTTTCAAATGAATGAAACAAAAAAACGGTTGCCGCACCGCAGTGAAGCAACCGTATTCATTTACGCGAGAAGCTTTTCCACCGCCGCGAGACGGACGGCGAGGGTGAGGACCGCCATGGCCTTGGTCAAGTCGGCAAGGGAGGGATAAGAGGGTGCGAGGCGCAGATTTTTATCCTCCGCGTCCACGCCGTAGGGGAAGGTAGCGCCCACCTTGGTCAAGGTCACGCCCGCCTCGGCGCACAGGGCGTACACGCGCTTGGCGGTGCCGGGCAGAACGTCCAAGGAAACGAAGTAACCGCCGCGAGGAGAGGTCCAAGAGGCGATCTCCTTGTCCTTCAGGTCGTTTTCAAGGGTAGACAGCACCACCGCAAAGCGGTCGCCGAGAAAGGCGGCGTGCTTCTTCATCAGGTCGGTGACGGCGGCCTTGTCGGGCAGGAACTGCAGGTGACGGAGCTGATTCAGCTTATCGTGGCCGATGGTCTGCACCCCAAAGATGGGAGCAAGCAGCTTCATATTGGCGTCGCTCATGGCCATGATGGCCACACCCGCGCCGGGGAAGGTGATCTTGGAGGAGGAGGTGAAGAAGAAAACTCTGTCCTCGTTCCCCGCCCGCTTTGCCTCGGCAAACAGGTCGAGAAGCACGTCACCCTCGTTTTCCACGTCATGCACCATGTAGGCGTTGTCCCAGAAGATGCGGAAGTCGGGAGCGGCGGTCTTCATGGTAGCAAAGCGGCGCACCACCTCATCCGAGAAGGTGATACCCGTGGGGTTGGAGTATTTGGGCACGCACCAGATGCCCTTGACGGAGGCATCGGAGGCGGCAATGCGCTCCACCTCATCCATATCGGGGCCGTCCGCAAGCATAGGCACGGTGATCATCTCTATGCCGAGAGACTCGCAGATGGCAAAATGTCTGTCGTAGCCGGGCGCGGGACAGAGGAATTTGATCTTCTCCTCACGGCACCAAGGACGGGCAGAGCCCGCCACGCCGTAAAGCATCGCCTTCGTCATGGCATCATACATCAGGTTGAGGCTGGAGTTGCCTCCCACCAAAATATTGTCGGCGGGAATGCCCGTCAGCTCCGACCAAAAGTCCTTCATCTCGGGCAAGCCCGTGGTAAGACCGTAGTTGCGGCAATCAAAGCCGTCCGCGCTCTTGCACTCCGCCACAGTCTTAGCGGAGAGCATGGGCATGGAAAGGTCGAGCTGCCCGGCAGAGGGCTTGCCGCGAGAAAGGTCCAAGGAAAGACCCTCGGCAAGGACTGCCTCATATTCTTTTTGCAGGGACGCGCGCTCCGCGAGAAGCGCTTCCTTGCTTGCTTGTAAATAATTCATGATTTTCCCCCATTTTGCAGGATATTTTCCGCGAAAATTCATATTTCGCCATTTATACCCCATTATTATACAACAAGTCTTCTCAAAATACAAGTAGTTTTCCTACATTTTTCATTTTATTCCGCATTTTTGGAATGTTGCATAATGTGATCTGCATTCCTTCATATTTTTTCTCTCATTTTGGCACAAAAAACAGGCGTTTCCTTGCCCGAAAACGCCTGTAAGTCTTATTCCTTGGGTAGCCGTGTATAAAGCGGGGGTGTCAGATTATTGAAATCGTCACACCCGACGATGGAAACGAGCGCCGAACGGCTTTTACTGCGTGTCCCCGGAAAGATCAGCTTCACCGTTTGGGTGGCGGGAATATGCCCGTAGGTGCCGTAAAGAATATGATCAGAGCCAAGTGCCAGGACCTCCGTTGCTCTTTCCGCCAAGGGATCGTAGACGGCCTTGGGCGCGCCCGTCGCAAGATCGGTGACGGTAACGTAATACCGTTTGATGAAATTGGCGGCGCGGGCGGTGGAAAAGGTCATGGGAAGCCCCTCCTCGGTCTCCTCACCAAAGGTGATGGCGGCATCCTCCGCGAAATAGGGCTTGAAATATCTCTCGTCCTCCGTAGAGTGAGTCCCACTGTCAAAGAGAATGGGAGCGGCGGCATCCGCGCTCGGCGTGCCGAAGACCACCGTTCTCGCGCGAAGGGGGCGGTCCGCCACCACGCCGTCCTCATTCAGAGTGCTGGTGAGGGTACCGTCGGGCTGTTCCTCAAAGGAATAGTCGATGCCCGTCACGCGTACTCTTCCCGCGCCGTCGATCTCAAGAACGGCCCCCTGCTTCATTTGATAGTGGTAATACTTAGGGTGGGGGATGTTAAGGCCGCGCGAGGCGTGGTTGCAGGTTCCGAGGATCACCTGACTGTGCGCGTTGGAGGATACGAAGATGTGATCGGTCACGTGGATGTGGGTATGTCCCGCGATGTAAAGCACCTGAGGAAAAGCGGAAAGACAGTCGCGCAAGGCCATGGGGCATTCTACGCTTTCGCTTGGCATATGAGAGATGACAAACACCGTTTTTTCAGGCTCTTTTTCGGTGACGGCGGTCAGCTGTGCCGCAAGCCACGCCGCCGTTTCCTCATCGGCGTAAGAGTGATCCACGGCGAAAAAGTGATAGCCGCGGATAAGGCTGTAACGAAAGCCGCGCGGAGCGTCCGACGTGGGTACGGGAAAGGGGTCTGTCGAAAAGAAGGTCTCGGGCGCGTTGTCTCGCATCACCGCTTCCACCGCGTCAAGTCCCGTCATGCCACGGGTAACGGTATAGGGCCGGTCGTTGCCCACCGAGCGAAAATCCACCCTTTCCGCCTGCAAGGCGTAAGCGGGGCCGTCATGATTGCCGAGACACCACACCACGGGAAGGCGTGCATCGTTCCCCATGGCGGCATACTCCGCGAAGCAGGAAAGCTCGGGATACAGCCACGGCTTGTCCTCGGTGCGAGGCTGTGCCTCGCCCATATCTCCCGCGAACAGATAGGCGTCAAGGGCGGGGTACATTTCCCTCGCCTTACGCATCACGGCGGCCATCTTTTTACCGCGGCTCACACCCGAGCAATGCACGTCTGAAAAAGCGGCCACGCTCAAAACGATATTTTCTTCGTCAAAGTCGTATTTCCCTTCACGCATGAGACTCTGTCCTTTCGGCTTATAATACATCCCCATTATACAATCGCAGCGCCGAAAAAGCAAGCGTTTTTCAAAAAAACGGCTTTTTCTTTTTCAGCCTTTTCTCTTGACAAAACGGGGAAAGCAGTATATAATAAACAAGATAAAGACAAACGCCGCCGCGCGCGGCAGGAAAGGACAGTTATGGCTAACGAAAAGAAAATGGTTGAGCAGATCACCTCCATGGAGGAGGATTTTGCCAAGTGGTACACCGATATCGTCAAAAAGGCTGACCTTATCGACTATTCCAGCGTAAAAGGGTGCATGATCATCCGTCCCTACGGCTACGCCATCTGGGAAAACATTCAGAAAATTCACGACACCCGCTTCAAGGAAACGGGACACGAGAACGTATATATGCCTATGTTCATCCCCGAGTCTCTTCTCAACAAGGAGAAGGAGCACGTGGAGGGCTTTGCCCCCGAGGTGGCTTGGGGCACCATGGGCGGCAGTGAGCGACTCACCGAGCGTCTTTGCGTTCGTCCCACCTCCGAGACCCTGTTCTGCGAGCATTACCAGAACATTATCCGCTCCTATCGTGACCTGCCCAAGCTGTACAACCAATGGTGCAGTGTGGTGCGTTGGGAAAAGACCACCCGCCCCTTCCTCCGCAGCCGCGAGTTTTTGTGGCAGGAGGGTCACACCATGCACGCCACCGCCGAGGAGGCCGAGGCCGAGACTCTTCGTATGCTGAACGTATACGCCGATTTCTTTGAAAAAGACCTGGGCATGCCCGTCCTTCGCGGTCAGAAGACCGACAAGGAGAAGTTCGCAGGCGCGAAGGCGACCTACACCGTGGAAGCGTTGATGCACGACGGAAAGGCGCTCCAGGGCGGTACCTCTCACAACTTCGGCGACGGCTTCTGCCGCGCCTTCGACATCCAGTATCTCGACAAGGACAACACCCTCAAATACTGCCACCAGACCTCTTGGGGCGTATCCACCCGTATCATCGGCGGTATCATCATGACCCACGGCGACGACCGTGGCTTGGTGCTTCCTCCCGCCGTCGCTCCCGTACAGGTCATCATCGTACCCGTACAGCAGCACAAGGAGGGTGTGCTTGAGGCGGCCGAGGCACTTCGCGCCCGTCTCGCCACCGTTTGCCGCGTAAAGGTGGACGACAGCGACAACACCCCCGGCTGGAAGTTTGCCGAGTACGAGATGCGCGGTGTTCCTCTCCGTATTGAGATCGGCCCGCGCGATCTGGCGAGCAACCAATGCGTCGTCGTTCGCCGCGACAATTTTGAAAAGCTCTTCGTTTCCTTGGACGGCATTGAGGACAGAATCGCCGAGGAGCTTAAGAACGTCACCGCCTCCCTTTACGAAAAGGCTGCGGCCAACCGTGCCGCCCGCACCTTCACCGCCACCACCATGGAGGAGCTGGTCTCTATCGCAAGCGAAAGGAGCGGCTATATCCGCGCCATGTGGTGCGGCGAGCTGGATTGCGAGCTGAAGCTGAAGGAGGAGGCCGACGTTTCCTCCCGTTGTATCCCCTTTGGAGACACCGAGGCCGTTTCCGACGTTTGCGTTTGCTGTGGCAAGCCCGCGAAGAAGCTGGTCTACTGGGGTAAGGCGTATTGATCCTATTCTTCTAAAAACACCGAAAGGAGAGAATGGCGATGAACAGGCGCAGAGATTCTGCCTTAACCTCATTTCAGATCCCCGGCGGCCGCACCGTGCTCATCGACAACCGCATTGACAACGCGCCGGCCGATTCCACCATTCTTTCCTTCGCCCACAAGGGAACCGCAGAGGGTTACACCGTCGTTTCCAACTATTTGACGAGTGAGACTCTTCGCAAGGGTGCCGTACCCAAGCTTCATATTCACATCCTGCTCCGACCGAGCAAGCACACCGAGCATATCTGCACCATTGGTGCCGTAGCGGCCTGTCACGCCATTGAGCGCAACTCCGACCTGACGGCGAAGGTTTGGTGGCTTGGCGGTCTTCTCACGGAAAAGCGCCGTCTCGGCGGCCGCTTTTACTCTTCCGTTGGCCGTGTCACCACCGAAAGCGTGCTGCTCCCCAGTGGATACCTGGACTACGTGATCTTGAAAATTGAGATCGACATCTCTCCCTCTCACTTTCCCACTCGCCTGTTTGACGTCGTGACGCAGGTCTTTACCGCGCGCAACGTCAGCACCGCCGACCACGTGGTGCAGACCCTGATCCACGATTTTTTTACGGTTTACGACCCCCTAATGACCGACGACACGTTGCCGATCCTTTCCTTAGAGGAATACAAACGCCGCTCAGCGATCCTCGGTCGGCGCGTCCGCGTGCGTCAAGGAAAGAAAAAATATCGCGGTGTGGCGAGTGCAGTGCGCGAGGACGGCTCCTTGGTCGTACGTTTGCGCGGGAGCAAGGAGCTGGTGCTGACTGCGGAATCCCAACTGCTCACCCACAAGCATCGAAGACCGTAAGGGCCAAAGCCAAGTCTCCGCAAGGGGGCGCAAGGCGATGGCTCTTTTTTCTCCCCCAAAAGGGGGATTTTTTCTTTCTCCCGCGCATAAAATAAAGGGAAGAAAAAAACGCCCGTTCGGGCCAAGGAGGATACCATGCAACGACGTGACGAGCGCACACCCATGCCCACAACGGGTACGGGACGAATTCTCTGCCTCTTGCTTTCCCTTTGTCTCTTTTTCACCGTCCTCTCCTTTTGCCTTTGGGAGGAGGGAGAAGGCGGCGGCGCGCTTTCCGCCTCCGCCGCTTGGATCAAGGAGGCACTTGAGGACAACGAGGCCATCGCCGTATTCCTCGGTTGGGAGGAGGGGCTTCCGTCGTGAAGCACCCTTCTCTCTTCCTTTTTCTCCACCGTCTCTCCTCTTTTTTACCCGCCGCGTCACTTCTTCTTTTCCTCGTTTTATCGGAACCGCTCTCCGTCCTTCTTCTTTCGGTGAGTGCTATCCTGCTTCACGAGATGGGGCACCTATGCTTTTTTTCCTTATGCGGTCTCCCTCTTCCTCGCCTCACGACCTCGGGCGCAGGGATGCGGCTGTTGCCCCACGCGCCGCTTTTGCCCCGTCACGAGCTTGTGATCGCCATGGGCGGCCCTCTTTTCAATCTGGGCGGAGCCCTCCTTTTCTTCCGCCTTGGCGGCGGCTTTGGCGTAATGGGGGGAGGCCTTCATTTGTTGTACGCCGTTTTCAATCTTCTCCCCCTCGCCCTTACCGACGGAGAGCGCGTTTTGCGACTTGCCCTCACCTTTTTCTTTCCCTCCAAGGGCGCGTTTTTTTGTTTTTTTCTCTCCCGCCTTCTGTTGATCCTTCTCTTTTTCGTCTCTCTTTTTCTGTACTACCTGACGGGATACGGCTTGTGCGCCCTTTTTTTCTCCCTTTTTTGCTATTTTTCGCCCCGCGAGGCAGAAAACTCCTTTTTCGAGC
>JAZRGD010000065.1:0-2386 GCA_045644045.1 Eubacteriales bacterium | reverse complement strand
CAGTCTGCCTTCTCCGAGGGCGGGCTCGTCATCGGCGCGGGCATGGAGGACCTGGGCAAGGGTGAACGCTCCATGGTCGGTACCATGTACGCCACCAAGGCAAAGGGCGTTCGTTACTTAGAGATGACCGAGGGCTACTGCACCAGAATGGCTCTGGATGCCGACGATCAGGTGATCGGTTACGAGTTCGTTTCCCTCGGCAAGATGACCGATATGATCAAAAAGGGTATCGAGCCCAACGAGGCTTATGAGAAGGCGAAGGGTACTTACGGCCGTTTTGCTGATGCTGTGAAGTACATCGATCCCCGTAAGGAATAAGAAGGAGGATAATGTAACATGGCTAAGTTTGAAGGTTATGAAAGACGCGAGGCGAAGACCCTCGCCGCACTTAAGGAATACGGCATTTCTTCCATCGACGAGTGTAAGGAGATCTGTGATGCTTACGGCATCGACCCCTACAAGATCGTAGAGGAGACCCAGCCTATTTGCTTTGAAAACGCAAAGTGGGCCTACACCGTAGGCGCCGCCATCGCCATCAAGAAGGGCTGCACCAAGGCCGCTGACGCCGCCGCCGCCATCGGTATCGGCTTGCAGGCATTCTGCATTCCCGGCTCCGTTGCCGAAAACCGTAAGGTTGGTCTTGGCCACGGTAACCTTGGCTCTATGCTTCTCTCTGAGAGCACCGAGTGCTTCTGCTTCCTCGCGGGCCCCGAGTCCTTCGCCGCCGCCGAGGGTGCTATTAAGATCGCTCTCAACGCCAATAAGGTTCGCGTAAAGCCCCTTCGCGTGATCCTCAACGGTCTGGGCAAGGATGCCGCTATGATCATTTCCCGTATCAACGGCTTTACTTACGTACAGACCCAGTTCGATCCTTACACCGAGGAGGTAGGCGTAATCAAGGAGACCGCTTATTCCACCGGCGACAGAGCTAAGGTTAAGTGCTACGGCTCCGACAGTGTTCCCGAGGGCGTTGCCATCATGCGCCTTGAGAACGTCGGCGTTTCCATCACCGGTAACTCTACCAATCCCACTCGCTTCCAGCACCCCGTTGCCGGTACCTACAAGAAGTGGGCTACCGAGAACGGCGTGAAGTATTTCTCCGTTGCCTCCGGCGGCGGTACGGGCCGTACCCTGCACCCCGACAACATGGCCGCAGGCCCTGCTTCCTACGGTATGACCGATACCCTCGGCCGTATGCACGGTGACGCGCAGTTTGCAGGTTCCTCTTCCGTTCCCGCTCACGTTGAGATGATGGGTCTCATCGGCGCAGGTAACAACCCCATGGTTGGTATGACGGTTGCAGTTGCTGTAGCAATCGAAGAAGCTAGCAAATAATCCTTGATTTTTAAGGCTTTTTGAGACTTTAGTAGAGCATTGTAAAAGTCTTTTTACGAAAATTCAATAATAAAAAAGTTGGGCACATCATTTTAGGCTTTTGCCTACGTGATGTGTCCAATATTTTTTATATAAAAAGCGAAAGTTTTTTACAATGAAAAAGCTGAAGATGACCACTCAGAAACCAGTGCAATTTTTATAGATGCCAAAACGCCAAAAATGCCGTGCGGATAGGATTTGAACTAAAATAACCGACTTTTCAGTCGCAAATAATTTTATCAAGCTCATTTGTGCGACAGACAATATAGGTATAGCGCTCCCCTCGTTTGGTATTGTCAGCCAAAAAATAACGCTTTGTCGATTGCTCAAGTACGGTGCGGCGGAGTACGGTTTCTGACTCTGAAAAATCGCTGATGATGCTTTCATCAAAGCCCGCGCTGGAGAAAAACATGGCATCAAAAATAATATTGCGCACTGCGTTAGCCGCTACCTGACCAACGTAAGCCATTGATTCGGCAAATAATTCACCACCCGTACATATCGCACGAATTTTAAGCTTGGAAAGTGATATTGCCGTGTCCGTGCCGTTTGTATAAACCGTCAATCCTTCAATTCCGACAAGATGCGGAATCATATACTGAACTGTTGTAGATGCATCTATGAATATCGTACTGTTGGGCGCTATCAATGCCGCAGCCTTTGCTGCGATGGCTTTTTTCTCAGACTGATTCCGCAGACGGCGGATGATCTGGGGAGGATTTAAAGACAAAACCGATTCTGCACCTCCATGATGTCGACGGAGCAGACCTTGTTGCTCCAACTTTTCAAGATCGCGGCGGATCGTGGATCGGCTTGCATAGGTTTTCTCCGAAAGCTCTTGAATGCTTATGCTTCCTTTGCTGTTGACAAGTTGAAGGATTTCCTTGCTTCTTCTGCTTTTTGACATAGATATCTCCACTCTTGCTCATATGAGCGTGTTTTTGATCCTTTTGCATATAAAAAATGCATCAGATCCGTTTTTGTGTCCATATATTGCATTTTTTGCTCGTTT
>JAZRGD010000064.1:0-7319 GCA_045644045.1 Eubacteriales bacterium | reverse complement strand
TCTGGTGTCTCACCGCCGTCTGGTGTCTCACCGCCGTCTGGTGTCTCACCGCCGTCGGGCGTCATACCATCGTCGGGCGTCATGCCGCCGCTTAAACCTTCAAACGCCGCTTCCATGTCGCTTATCATTTCGTCAAAGCTGAGGGCTTGTATGGTGCGGTAGCCGCCAAAGCCCAAAATAGCGGCGCAGGCTAACAGCGTAGCGAATTTGATCAAAAATTTCATTATTTTACTTCACCTCCGAGAGCATTGATGGCCCACTTGAGCACACCTGCGATCTGGTTCATGCATTCGGCGTACGTTTTGTCGTTGTTTTCTACGATGCTGTTGATCTGGAAGGCAATGGAGGGCTTCATGTAATCCTCGAATACCTCGTGCTTGACCACCGCCTCGATCAACAGAGAGGGTAAAGCCTTGATGCAGGTCGTCTGCTTCATGTCATCCATAGTGACACCGAGAAGCTCGAACTCTGCCAGCATATCCGTTGCGCTGTCAAGGTTCTCGGTCATGTTGTCCAAGCCCTCCAAATGCTCCATCAGGCTGAGGAGCTCGGCGATGATCTTGACGCAAAGCCTGCTGTCGGCGGCCTTTTCCTCCTCCGTCCAATCGGTGAAATCCGTAGCGGCAAGCATTTTTTCTACCGTCACGGCCTTGGAGGTGAAGTTTTCCTTTGCTAAGATCCTTGTGGCAAGCTCAACGCTCGTCGCGTCGGTTGCGGTGGCCACGTAAGCCTCCAAGATGGTATAAAGGTTGTCACGGGTCAGCTGCGTGGTGGTGGAACGAAGGGTGAGCGCGTTGATCAGACCCGCAACGGGAGATCTTTTGTCCTTGTACTCGGCCTCATTGTCCGAGGTGCAGATCACGATGGTACGGTTGCTCTTGTCGTAAAGGTACCATTCACCGTTGATCTCAATGGTGAAATAACCGTAGGAGGTGTCCTCGGAGGCATGGGCAAAGGCACTTTGCACCTTTTCCCAATGCTCCGCGTAGGCGACGAATTGGCTGTGCCCCTTAACACCGTTGGAGGCGGAGACCTTAATGCCGTTTGTGGCACAGGTGTAGATGTAGTAGCGGATGGTATTGATATCAAACTTGGTGCTGTTGCTCTTCTTCATTTGCTGAAGGAGATCTTCCATAAAATGCTCGTAAACGGCGGCGTCGTCGTGAGGAAGATTCAGCGTTTCACCGAGAATGTCTATACCAAGCTCAAAGGCCTGCTTCAGCGTGTCCCCAAAGGCGGAAAGGCCGGAGATGGCGGCGGCCACGTTGCCCATGGATTCGCTGTCCTGCAACAGATGCTCGAAATCCAGGTCGCCTGCCATAAGCTCCGTGAAGAGGCCCTCCTTCGCCACCGTGGAGACCACGTGACCGAGAGCGACCAGGTCGTGAGCGATGACCTCCTCATCGGCAGTCTGATAATGATGCAAAAGGTTATAGACCAGACCGCCCACCAGGTCGTCCTCCTCGGGATCGTTCAGCTCCATGGTTTGCAGTAAGGAGGAAACGTAGCTCACGAGGATGGGGGAAAGCACGGGGTCGGAAAGCAAGGCGTCTAAGTCCTCCTCCACCGTCTCGCAGGCGGAATGAGCCGAGGTGACTTGCATAGCGGCACTCACACCGTGGCTGAGAATGCTCTTGAAAACGTCGTCGGCGTAAACCGTTTCGCCGTTTTCAAGGACGATCTTGCCGCTTGCCTTCGTGGCGTAATTCATGAGGTCGGAAATGCCGACGGTATCGTAAAATTTAGCGACGAAGCAATCCTCGTAGGGAGCGACGATATGCTCCTCAAATACGGATACGACCTGATAGATCTGGCTGTCGTCCGCGTCGGAGTTGTCGGTGGTGTGCGTCACGGTGCCAAGGATGCTCATGAGGTAGAACATGGGCATCAGCAGTACGCCCAAGATCAGCACGCCGCTTACCACACCCGTGAGGGCGGAGATCCCGCCCTTCCAAGCGCATTCGCCGCCGAAAAACGTCTTTTTCTTTTTTCTCTGCTTCGGTGCTTTTTTCCCTGCCTCCGCTTCCACCGCTTCCACCGCTTCCGTTACGGGTGTGTCGGCCGCGACGTCCTCTTTTTCCGTCACGGTCGCGGAGAGATCCTCCGACGCGGCGGGTGCGGGAACGGCCTCGGTGGCCTGCGGGATCTCATCCGACACCGTTTCCGTCTCCGTTTTTTTCTTGGAGGAGGGCAGAACGAAGTGGATGATCATTCGTGTGACCAAAAGGATCAGCACGAAAAAGAAGCCAAAGAAGAGAGGGGTGATAAAGGTGCTTACCAAGGCGATGATGATCGTCGGGTCGGCAGGCACGCTCTCAAGCAAGGCGGAAAGGTCGACCGCATCAAGAATGCTGCGCACGATATTGCGGAATACCCCGCACCACTCTAAGATCAGAGTGGCCATAAAAGCAAGCACCACAGCGGCCAGACGCAGTATGTTTTTCAGCATAGGTCTGAAGATCGCTTTCGTAATGCCTATCAGAACGGCAACCGAGAGCAAGGCCAAAAGGATCCATTGATAACTCATACAAACCTCCGTTTTTGCGTTATGATCGTTCAGCATATGCCAACGAAAAGCGCATAAGTTATTGAACTGTATAAAATTATATCATATGACCGCACAAAATTCAATAGATTTTAATTTTTTTTTGAAATTGTTTCTGTTTTTTGAATTCTCGAAAAAGCGATTTTGACGAAGCCTGTCAAAAAATCTTTCTCCCTTTTTTCTTTCCTTTTTCTTTTCTTCTTTTTTCTTTTTTTCTTGACATTTCGGTATGCGTGTGATATACTGAATAAAAAGTTTCGTGTGCAACTGTTTCACACACAACGAATGGAGGAAGACATGTGGCATTTTGTAGGAAAGCTGAATAAGCTCAGCCGAAGCATCGGTGCCTATCGGGCGCGACGGATCGGCGAGGAGGAGCTTTTGCCCCATCATCACAGCCTGGTCTTTGCCATCTGCCGTGAGGAGGGAGGCTCGCAAGACGCCTTGGCACAGATGCTTATGCTCAATAAAAGCACCGTGGCACGCTCCTTGGCCACCCTTGAGGAAAAGGGGCTGGTGGAGCGCCGTCCTTCGCCCGATGACAAGCGCGTGCTGCTCGTTTATCCCACCGAAAAAATGAAGGAGCTTTTGCCGCGTGTGCGCGAGGTGGCAAGGGATTGGAACGCGGCGGTGACCGACGGCATCTCCGAGGAGGAGCTGACGGTTTGCGAGTCTGTTCTCACCCGTATGATAGAAAAGGCAAAGGCATTATTGGAGGAAAAGGAATGAAGACCGTATTTTCTTATCTCGCTCCTTATCGCCTTCGTTTGGCGGTGGAGATGACCGTCAAGGTCTTGGCCACCCTGGTGGAGCTGCTCATCCCCATGATCCTTACCTACATCCTCAAAAACGTGGTGGTGCTTGAGAGCGTGCCCCATATTCTTCTTTGGGGCGGCGTGATGCTGGTCTGCGCGCTCCTCGCCTGCTTCGGCAATATCGTTGCCAATCGCATGGCGGCAGGGATCTCACGGGATTTTTCCGAGAGACTGCGTCACGATCTCTTTGATAAGACTCTGTCTCTTTCTGCGGCGCAGATCGACCGCTTTACCATCCCCTCCCTTGAGTCACGTATCACCACCGACACCTATCACGTGCATACGTTCGTTATCACCATGCAGCGAATGGGCATTCGCGCCCCCGTACTCCTGCTTGGCGGCACGGTCATTACTCTTTTGATGGATGCCCATCTGGCACTTGTCATGCTGGCCATGCTTCCCGTGGTCTTTTTCTTGATCTATTTTATCTCCATGCGCGGTATTCCCATGTACGCCAAGGTGCAACGCTCCGTAGACGGTATGGTGCGGGTGGTCAGAGAGGATGCGCAGGGCATTCGCGTCATCAAGGCACTTTCTAAAAATGACTATGAAAACCGTCGTTACGATGCGGTCAACCGTACTCTCGTCAAGGACGAGACGCGGGTAGGCATTGCCATGGGCTCGGTGCGCCCCCTCATGAATCTTCTTATGAATGCCGGCATCACCGCCGTGGTGGCACTCAGTGCTTACAGAGTGACGGGCGGTACCTCGGACGCCGAGACCGTCATCGCCTTTTTGCAATACTTTACCCTTATCTCTATGGCAATGCTCTCCATGTCCCGTATCCTTCTCATCATTACCAAGTGTATCGCCTCCGCCGCACGTATTACCGAGGTGCTTGAAACGGAGGAGGATCTGCTCCCCGTTCCCTCTCCCCGCGAGGAGACGGGCGACGAGGCCTACATATTGTTCCGTCACGTTTCCTTCTCCTACACGGGAGAGCATAAGCATCTGGCAGAGGTTGATTTTTCCTTGCCCAAGGGCGGCTCTCTCGGCATCATCGGTGCTACGGGTAGCGGTAAAAGCACCCTCGTCAAGCTCCTTTTCCGTGCCTACGACGTGACGGAGGGCGAGGTGCTGATCGATGGAAGAAACGTAAAAAGCTACGGCAAGGAAGAGCTTGCCGCCCTCTTTGGCACTGCCATGCAGAACGATTTTCTTTACGCCGATACGGTGGAGGAGAATATCGCCTTCGGGCGGGAGCTGTCCCACGAGGCGGTGGCAGAGGCGGCAGAGGTGGCTTGCGCCCGTGAATTCATCGAGGCCCTGCCCGATGGCTACGGCCACGTTCTCGCTACGGGCGGCACCAATCTTTCGGGCGGCCAGAGGCAGAGAGTTCTGCTTGCCCGTGCCGTCTGCGGCGGCCCTCCCATTCTGATCCTTGACGACGCCTCCTCCGCTCTTGACTACAAGACGGACGCGCGGCTTCGCAAAAACCTGGCGGAAAAAATGAAGGACACCACCACCGTTACGGTGGCGCAAAGAGTCAGCTCTATCAAGCACTGCGACCTGATATTGGTGCTTGAGGAGGGAAGGATCATCGGCAGAGGCGATCACGAGACCCTTCTCGCCACCTGCCCTGTATATAAGGAGATCAGCGACTCGCAGATGGGAGGTGCTCTCGTTGAATAACCAAAGAGCCTTCAGAGAGCCGCGCGCGGAGAAAAAGTCAGATCGCACGGGACGGGAATCCCTTGCCATCTTCCTTCGCCTCGCGGGCTATATCAAAAAGCACGGCATCCTTTTTCTCATCGCCGTGGCAATGACCCTGCTTTCCAATCAGCTTGCCCTGCTCGGGCCGAAATATTCGGGCGAGGCCATTGACGCCATCTCTGCCAAGGACGGCGTGAATTTCGATCTGGTTTGGGAAAGCGTCATCAAAATGCTTTTGTGCTACGTGGTGTCGGCGGTGCTGTCTTATCTGCTCTCCGTCATTATGGTAAAGCTCAGCCAAAAGATCGTTTACACCATGCGCAAGCAGCTGTTCGAAAAGCTGAACACTCTCCCCGTGGGCTATTTCGACACCCATCCCGTAGGAGACATCGTCAGCCGCATCTCCTACGACATCGACACCGTAAACGGTTCTCTCTCCCACGACCTGGTGCAGGTCATGACCAGTGTTTACACCGTCCTCGGCTCCTTTCTCTTCATGTGGCGGATCTCAAAGCCCATGCTGGTGGTGGTGCTGGTCTCCGTTCCCATCTCCATCGTCTTTACCCGCTATCGCACCCGAAAGGTGCGCCCCATGTTCCGCGCCCGCTCTGCCAAGCTGGGTGAATTAAACGGCTACGCCGAGGAAATGCTCTCGGGCTGTCGCGCCATCAGTGCCTATGGCAGAGAAAAGACCTTCAGTCATCGCTTCTCCGACAAGAACACCGAGGCCACCGCCGCCTGTCACAAGGCAGAGTTTTACGGCGGCACCATGGGCCCTTCCGTGATGTTCATCAACAACCTGTCCGTCGCTCTGGTCACCGTGCTGGGCGGTATCCTCTATATGTTCAGCCAAAACGGTACGGTCAAGGCAGGGGCTCTCTTCTTTATCACCCTGGGCGGCGTGGCGCAGTTCGTGCAATATTGCCGCAAGTTCGCGGGACCCATCAATGAGTTCGCCAATATTTTGCACGAGTTCCAGTCCGCCTTCTCGGCGGCGGAGCGCGTCTTCCGCGTTTTGGACGAAAGCCCCGAGACCCCCGACACGGACACCCCCGACACCTTGGGCGAGGTAAAGGGTGAGGTGTCCCTTCGTGACGTAAGCTTTGGCTACGTTCCCGAAAAACAGGTCTTGAAAAACGTGGATATCCACGCGAAGCAAGGCGACACCGTGGCCATCGTAGGACCTACGGGGGCGGGAAAAACCACCGTCATTAACCTTTTGATGCGCTTTTACGATCCCGACACGGGCGGCATCTATATCGACGGAAAGGATATTCTCACCTTGCGCCGCCGCGAGCTACGCTCCGCCTTCACCATGGTCTTACAGGACACCTGGCTCTTTTACGGCACGGTGAGGGATAACATCAAATACGGCAAGGAAAACGCCACCGACGAGGAAATGATTGCGGCGGCCAAGGCGGCGCATATCCATTCCTACGTCATGAGCCTACCCGACGGCTACGATACTCTCCTGTCGGATGACGGCGTGAATATTTCGGGCGGTCAAAGACAGCTCATCACCATCGCTCGCGCCATGCTGTCCGATGCCCCTATGCTCATTCTGGACGAGGCCACCTCTCACGTGGATTCCCGTACCGAAAAGAAGATTCAGGACGCGATGGACACCCTGATGAAGGGAAGGACCTCCTTCGTCATTGCCCATCGCCTCTCCACCGTGGAAAACGCCGACCTGATCTTGGTGGTACAGGACGGAAAAATCACCGAGCAAGGCACGCACGCCGAGCTGATGGAAATAGGCGGCTTTTACAGCAGTCTATACGGCGCGCAGTTTGAGTAACGCCCACGAAAGAAGCGGAATCGTCAAAAAAACTGACGATTCCGCTTTTTTCTCTTGACAAAAGGGGAAACGGGTGCTATAATGAGGGCACAAAAGATACATACACAGTGCATCGGGTCTAACTCGTTGTCGGGCGTGAACGCGCTCGGGGGGAAGGAAACACGGTGTAACTCCGTGACAACAGCCATTGCCGTGATGGTCGCAAGACCTTAGTCGGAATGCTTGCCGCACTGTGCCGCGAAAAAGTCCCTTGGGCAAATGAGGGGATGCGTGACGTGGACAGGGGGAGACTGTCCATTTTCGCACCTCTTGGGAAGGGGTGCTTTTTCTTTGTTCTTTTGAAAAAAAGAAAGAAGGAACAAAAAAATGACAACCAAAAGTAAGCAAAAAACCGCATTTATTCGTGTACTCGCCCTCTCTCTCGCTCTTTTCAGCCTCTTCTTTGCCGTCTCCTGCGTGGAGCGCACGGGCGCTTGGGAGAATGCGACCTACAACACCGACAAGACCT
>JAZRGD010000063.1:0-7569 GCA_045644045.1 Eubacteriales bacterium | reverse complement strand
GGTCGGCATCGTGGAGGAGGTCGGCTCCGCGATTACACACGTAAAGCCCGGAGACAGGGTGACGGTGAACGTGGAAACCTTTTGCGGCGAGTGCTTCTTCTGCAAAAAGGGCTTCGTCAACAATTGCAGTGATAAAAATGGCGGTTGGGCGCTTGGGTGTCGCATTGACGGCGGTCAAGCGGAGTACGTTCGCGTGCCGTTTGCGGATCGGGGACTGAACAAAATTCCCGATAGTGTGACCGACAGGCAAGCCCTTCTCGTGGGAGACGTTCTTGCCACGGGCTATTGGGCGGCGAAGATCTCGGAGATCACGGCGGACGATACCGTTCTCATCATAGGCGCAGGCCCCACGGGAATTTGTACGCTCCTTTGTGTGATGCTGAAGCATCCCAAGCGCATTATCGTGTGCGAGAAGGACGAGACCCGTATCCGATTTGTGAATGAGCATTATCCCGATGTGCTGACGGTAACCCCTGAAGAATGCCTTGATTTTGTCCGCAAAAACAGCGATCACGGCGGAGCGGATGCGGTGCTTGAGGTTGCAGGTGCAGATTCCACCTTCCGACTTGCGTGGGAGTGCGCGCGCCCGAATGCCGTCGTCACGGTGGTGGCACTTTACGACAAAGCGCAAGCCCTGCCTCTGCCCGATATGTACGGCAAGAATCTGACCTTCAAGACCGGCGGCGTTGACGGTTGCGACTGCGAGGAAACGCTGAGGCTTATCGCGGAGGGAAAGCTGGATACCGAGCCGCTCATCACGCATACCTTTCCGCTTGCCATGATCGATGAGGCGTATGCGTTGTTTGAAGCCAAGCGAGACGGTGTGATCAAAATAGCAATAGAATGCTGATCATTGCACCGATCGAAACTGAACGATCCCCCAAGCAATGCGGCCCAAGCAAGGACGCGCATTGGCGCGGCATGACAGGGAAAATAGCCGATCCCATGCCCCAAAGAAGCGTTTCCTTCACAAAAAACGAAAAAACCTGAAAATTGCCAAAAAAATTCCTAAAAATATGACAAAAAGGCTTGACATTCTCGAAAAGGTATGTTATAATAATCAGGCTTTGGGGCAATCGCCTTGGAGCAATCTAGGTGTAGCTCAGCTGGTAGAGCGCTACCTTGGGGTGGTAGAGGCCGCAAGTTCAAGTCTTGTCACTTAGACCAAAATAGTGTAGAAATCGCAAGGTTTTTACACTATTTTTTCTTTTTTGTGACGCTTTTTTACATAGTGTTACGCAGTTAAAAAGAGGGTGTTACGCAATTTGCTACGCAGATTGTGTAACACCCTAGCTTTATTTAGGCTTTATTGCCAACAATATATATGCTTTATTAACACATATATTAACCAAGTAAACTTCTTAAGCGTTGAGCCAATAAAGTTTTTCTTTGCTCATAGAAATCACCAAAACGACTCAAACTAAGGGACACGCCATCAGGAATTAATGCTTCTTCGTAAAATTCTTGTCTCTGTGCCTCTGTCATTGAATTTACGTATATGTCCAATGGAGAATCTAGTTTTTTGGCATTGGCTATACCATGAAGCAAATGCAAATTAGGCATTCTATTGCGATTGCTATGCCAATTCTTCCAGTCCCCAATAGAAACACCCGTAGGTCTAGAATCAAATTGAGCATAAGGATGCAAGTGATCAACTTCATATTTGACGGAAGAATCCAGCCACTCAAGGCTCAAGTAGTACAAAGCCTCATTGACGATTCGGCTATCCTTTTCAGAATTGATTATATCATCAATTTTTCCTTCGGTTACCTTGAACTCGGTCATTTGATTCAACATATCAACTGTGATCTCAAAATTATTATCGTTAATATTGCTTTTCATTTGATGAAGTTTGCCTGTTGTACCTGAACGGAAATAGATGAACAAAATAGCTCTCACTAAATATGTAAATATGCCATCGACCGTATTCTTGTAATCAGGGTTATAATATATTGAATAAATTATCGGTAGAAGAATGTTCCAACAAGTTGAAAACCTATCCATATCAATGTGCATGTCATTAAATAGGTCTACCAAATCATTCAAGGATTTTTTGAAATAAGTCCAATTGTTTTTCAGTTCATCAGCAATTTTGGCATTTATATTTGATTTTATAACATCACCGTAAATCATTAGTGAGGTTCTAATCAAGAACTCATTGCCAAACTTCGCGTAAGGACCAACCAACAATTTACCAAACTCGGTTTTAGCATTTGGCCAATATGCCTCAAGTATTGACATGGTTATTTCGGACTTCTTTAATGCTTTTCCTCCGCTATTGAAGCGAACGAACATTTCAAGAGCGTCATCTTGCTTCATATCACGAATCTCGGTATATCTTATTAATTTTTCAACAAATATCTTGCGATACAACTGATTCAAAATATTTCTAGCATAGTCTTTGCTGTTTTCGGGAACAGCGGCAATAGCAGTCTCAATAGCACTGTCTCGAGTGTTGTCATCTACAAACTTATCGCTGAGTATGTTTCTTATTTCAAATTGAGTGGGGCTGAGTTTTCCGACCTTATCACAATACTTAATATCGAACTTTTTGCTATTATATTCATCTACATCAACTGTGAGTTTGTTTTTATTCAACTCAATAACTAATTTTGTGATGATTCCAGTCTCGGTCTTCTTTCTGCTATATTTGGGACGTATGACGGCATCTCCCAAAAGTGACAAATATAAGGATGTTAATCTCTGCTGACCATCCAAGATAGCAGTATCCGTGTATCTCAAGTCAATAGTTCTTAAATCGTAATTTACACTATCTGCTTGTCTGGCACTATCAAATGTAACATCGGTTAAGAAATTACATACATATGTATCCCACGAGACATTACTATCATCAACGTGCCAGAACAAAAAGGTCGCAATGGGATAATCCAAAAGAATAGAATCCCAAAGCTTCTCTATTTGTTCCATACCCCACACATATTGACGCTGAAACGCAGGCATTACATATTTACCATCTTTAATATTTTGAATTGCCTCATATATAGTTATGCTATTATCAAATAGTTTGCTCACAGCTCCGTCCTCACCCTTACTGTTATTTTTTATATGTTGACCGATATTTACAAGAGCATCTCGGCTCATAAATGTATTTTTCTGACCAAAAAAAAGATATTCGTTTTTTCCCGTTCCTTCCTGTCGCGCGCCGCCGCTCGCGGTGTTATTTCGCGCCCGTGGAACCGAATCCGCCTTCGCCTCTTTGGGTATCGTCCAGCTCATCCGCAAGGGAAAAATCAGCCTGCACGACGGGGGCGATGACCAATTGAGCCACTCGCTCCCCCTTCTCCACCGTTTGCGTCTCCTTGCCGTAATTGCGGAGGGAGACCATCAGCTCCCCTCTGTAATCCGAGTCAATGACCCCCACCTTGTTGGCGGGAGCAAGGTCTCTTTTGGTGGCAAGACCGCTTCTGGCGTAGATAAAGCCCGCGTAGCCCGCAGGAATGGCTATCGCCACCCCCGTATGGACCAAGGCCTTCTCGCCTGCGGGGATAACGAGCGTTTCCGTTGCGTACAGATCCGCCCCCGCCGCCTCCGCGCTGGCATACACGGGGAGGATCGCGTCATTTGACAACCTTTTAATTGCAATTTTCATATTTAAACCTCTAAAATGCTAATTTTTGTTTACATGTCGGAACTCAGTTTTTTCTTCAAATACTGCCCTGTATAAGAGCCTTCCGTCGCGGCGACCAGCTCGGGAGTGCCCGTAGCCACCACCGTTCCGCCGCCCTCGCCCCCCTCGGGCCCCAGGTCAATGAGGTAGTCGGCGCACTTGATCAGGTCTAAGTTATGCTCGATGACCAGAACCGAATTGCCGCCGTCCGTCAGCCTTTGCAATATGGCGATGAGCTTGGACACGTCCTCCGAATGAAGTCCCGTGGTGGGCTCGTCCAGAATATACATGGTCTTTCCCGTGCTTCGCTTGGCCAGCTCGGTGGCGAGCTTGACTCTTTGCGCCTCGCCCCCCGACAGGGTGGTGGAGGGCTGGCCGATCTTGATATAGCCAAGTCCCACATCGAAGAGTGTCTGCAGCTTGCGGGTGATCTTGGGCAGACCGTCGAAAAAGGAAAGCCCCTCCTCCACCGTCATCTCCAGAACGTCTCCGATGTTCTTGCCCTTGTAATGCACCTCCAGCGTCTCACGGCTGTACCGTTTGCCGTGGCAAGCGTCGCACTTCACGTAAACGTCGGGCAGAAAGTGCATCTCAATGCGCTTTACGCCGTCGCCCTCACAGGCCTCACAGCGACCGCTTCTGACGTTGAAGGAAAAGCGTCCCGCCGTATAGCCCCTCGCCTTGGCGTCGGGTGTCATGGCAAACAGCTCACGAATATCACCGAACAGCCCCGTATAGGTGGCGGGATTGCTCCTTGGCGTTCTGCCGATGGGAGACTGATCGATGGCGATCACCTTGTCAAGTGCCTCCTGCCCCGCCACACCGGCCGAGCGGCCGGGACGGGTAAGGGCACCATTCAAATCTCTTTGGAGCGTGCGAAGCAAAACGGAATTGACAAGGGAGGATTTTCCCGACCCCGACACGCCCGTCACGCAGACGAAGGTACCGAGGGGGATATTCACCGTAACGCCCTTCAGGTTGTTCTCTCTCGCTTCCTTCACCGTCAAAAAGCGACCGTTTCCCGCGCGACGGGAGGCGGGTGCGGAAATGCTCTTACGCCCCGACAGATAGTCACCCGTGACGGAATCCTTATTTTTCGCTACCTGTGCGGGCGTGCCGCAGGCAACCACTCTTCCGCCGTGAATACCCGCGCCCGGTCCGATGTCCACCAGATAATCCGCCTCGCACATGGTCTCCTCGTCGTGCTCCACCACGATGACGGTGTTACCGAGATCGCGCAGCTTCTTCAAGGTATCGATGAGCTTACCGTTATCTCTTTGGTGCAAGCCGATGCTGGGCTCGTCGAGGATATACAAAACGCCCACCAGCGAGGATCCGATCTGGGTGGCGAGACGGATTCTTTGTGCCTCACCGCCCGAAAGCGTGCCCGCCGCCCGTCCTAAGGTCAGGTAGCCCAGCCCCACGCTGACGAGGAAGCCGAGGCGAGATTTGATCTCCTTTAAGACCTCCTTGGCGATGGCGGCCTCGGTCTCGCTGAGAGTCAAGCTCTCAAAGAAGGGCAGAAGATCCTCCACCGGCATACGGCAAACGCCGTCGATGCTCTTCCCTCCCACCGTCACCGCCAGCACCGTATCGGACAGGCGCGCGCCGTGGCAAAGGGGGCATTCCGCCTCCTCGATAAATTCGTCGTAATATTCCGCGCCGAACATGGCGGCACGGCGTTCAATGGCGCGGATGACACCCTCGAAGGGGATGATCTGCTCCCGCCTTTTGTTCTCAAAATGACGAACGATGTGATAGGTCTCCTCGCCCGTTCCGTAAAACAGGACGTCCAAAGCCTTTTTCGAAAAATCCTTCACGGGGGTGTCAAGGGTAAAGCCGTATTTTTCGCCCACGGCGGCAAAGAGCGGGCCGCCCCAGCCATCCTCCTCCATAGTCTTGAAGCCGTTGACGGCGATCGCGCCCTCGCGGAGCGACAGGGAGAGGTCGGGAATGATCTTTTCGGGAGACAGCACTCTCTCGTGACCGAGACCTGCGCACTTGGGGCAGGCACCGAAGGGATTGTTGAAGGAGAACATACGGGGCTCAAGCTCGCCAAAGGATACGCCATGCTCCTCGCAGGCGTATTTTTGGGAAAACTCCAAGCGCTCTCCCTCTCCCTCGCGAGGCACGGTCAGAACAGCAATACTCCCCTCGGTAAGACGCAAGGCGCTCTCCACCGAGTCGGTCAGACGGGAAAGGATGTCCTCGCGCATCACCAAACGGTCAAGGACGATCTCTATATCGTGTTTTTTGTTTTTATCTAATTTGATCTCCTCGGTCAGCTCGTACAGGCTGCCATCCACCAAAACGCGCACGTAGCCCGAGCGTTTGGCGTCCGCAAGCACCTTTTCGTGGGTTCCCTTCTGCCCTCTCACCACGGGGGCAAGCACCTGGAAGCGGGTGCCCTCGGACAGGGACATGATCTGCTCGATAATGCGCTCGGTGGTCTGCTGACGGATCTCCTTGCCGCATTTCGGGCAATGAGGAATGCCGATACGGGCATAGAGCAAGCGCAGGTAGTCGTAGATCTCGGTCACCGTGCCTACGGTGGAGCGAGGGTTTTTGGAGGTGGTCTTTTGGTCGATGGAGATGGCGGGGGAAAGCCCCTCGATCATATCCACGTCAGGCTTGTCCATCTGCCCGAGAAACATACGGGCGTAGGAGGACAGAGACTCCACAAAGCGTCTGTGCCCCTCGGCGTATATGGTATCAAAGGCAAGAGAGGATTTGCCCGAGCCCGAAAGCCCCGTCAAAACGATAAATTTATCTCTCGGCAGGGTCAGGTCGATATTTTTCAGGTTATGGGTGCGGGCACCCTTAATGATCAGCTCGTTTTTCATTTTTCTCCTTTTCCGCCCTGCAAGGCCTTGATCTTGTCACGCAGATAGGCGGCTCTCTCGAAATCAAGCCGTGCGGCGGCACGCTTCATCTCTGCCGTGAGGGAAGCCACCGTCTTTTCCTTCTCGGCGGCGGTCATCTTCTTTTTCGTCGCTCCGTCGCCCTTCTTGGCTTCCTTTTTGCCGATCTCGATGAGATCGCGCACCGCCTTTTTGACGGTGGCGGGGGTGATGCCGTTCTTTTCATTGTAGGCCGCTTGGATGGCGCGGCGGCGCGCCGTTTCGTCAATGGCGGTGCGCATGGAGCCGGTAACGGTATCTCCGTACAGAATGACCCTACCCTCCGCGTTACGCGCCGCGCGCCCGATGGTCTGGATCAGAGCGGAGGCGGAGCGGAGGAAGCCCTCCTTGTCGGCATCAAGAACGGCGACGAGGGAGACCTCGGGAATATCAAGCCCCTCACGGAGCAGATTGATGCCCACCAGAACGTCGAAGACACCGAGGCGCAGGTCGCGGATGATCTGCTGTCTTTCCATGGTCTCTACGGTATGGTGGATATACTTTACTTTAACGCCCAAGCCCGACAGATAATCGGTCAAGTCCTCCGCCATTTTGACGGTCAGGGTGGTGACGAGGACCTTTTCCTCCTTTTCCACGGTGGCGCGGATCTCGCCGAGCAGGTCATCCACCTGTCCCGACACGGGGCGTACCTCCACCTGCGGGTCTAAAAGACCCGTGGGACGAATGACTTGCTCCGCCACACCCGTGGCGTTTGCCGCCTCGTAGGGTCCGGGGGTGGCACTGACGAAAATCGCCTGATTGATACGATCCTCAAACTCTTCAAAGAAAAGCGGGCGGTTGTCTGCCGCCGAAGGCAAACGAAAGCCGTACTCGATGAGGTTTTGCTTGCGGGCGCGATCGCCGCCGCTCATGCCCCGCACCTGGGGGAGGGTCACGTGAGACTCGTCCACAAAAAGCAGAAAATCCTTGGGGAAATAATCAAGCAAAGTGTAAGGGGTCGCACCCGGCTCACGTCCTGCCAAAACGCGGGAATAGTTCTCCACCCCCGAGCAAAAGCCCACCTCGCGGAGCATTTCCAGG
>JAZRGD010000062.1:0-6235 GCA_045644045.1 Eubacteriales bacterium | reverse complement strand
ACTTCAAGCTGAAATGCTTGAAGTCGGCTTTTTTCTTTTTTGGTGATATTTGCACCGAAATGTGCTGGGCCTGCCCTTTTTAGATGATCTTGTACATGGCGAATAGATCCATATTCTCCACGGTAAAGGTGACCCTTCCGTCCTCATAGGTGAAGGGAAGGGCGGTCTGCTCGTCAGGGAGCAGATATACGGCCTTGGGCGCAAAGCCTGTCTCCACCGTTACGGTAAAGGTGGGGATCAGACGACCGTCCTCGGCATCACCCACGTTGATGGCACTGATCTGCCATTCGCCCTCGTCCTTGAAGGCAAGCAGCTCCACCAGATGAGAGGCAGTGGAGGTAACGCTCTGCTCGCAAGAGGGATAATAGCGGCGCAAGAGCTTCATAATAAATTCTCTGTGCTGGCGGTCGGTGTAAAACTCGACGGGAATGCCCGACCATATTACCTGACCCTTGCCGTAGGCTCTTTCCATCAAGGAGGGGGCTTCGGTCAGAATACCGGGCGGATTGGAATGAATGGAAGCGAAGGCGGTGGGATCGGCGGGGTCGGTGTAGGGCGTCTTTAAGAGACCGAGAACCGTAACGTCCTCCGCCATGCCTTGGATAAGCGGGTGCTTATGGCTGAGGGCAAGGGGATACTTCTCGGTAAAGGGAGAAAGCAGGGAAGCGCCTGCCGCCGTGGGGGCAAGATAGGAATTGACATTCGTCGTGTAGCCCGTCGACTCCGCACCGAAAAATTCCTTCAGCAGGGCGGGCTCTTCGGTACCGCTGAAATACAGCGTACCGCCTTCTTTCACGTACTCTATGGCGGCGTCGATATGCTCCTTTTCAAGTCCTGCGATAGCAGGAGCGAAGACAAAGGGATATTTTTTGAGGTCTGAGAGCCGTCTGTTGGCCACCAGGTCGTACAAAACGTGGTTCGCGCCCAAGGTCTCGCCCAGCTTGGCGGAGGCGGACAGGCTGTTGAAGCCCTGCGCTTCCGAATTGTATCGACCCGTGATAGAGTACCAAATACCCACGTCGGCCACAGGGGTGCCCATCTTGAGATGCTTCTCATAAGGAAGCTGAGCGGCGTATGCCTCGCCGATGATCTCCGCCACCTCGGGGTTGAGCGTACCCACAGGGTCGATGGCATCAATGACGAAGTTTGCACCATGGTGGGCGGCGGTGAGCAGGGTGCATTGCGCCAGCTGGCGTACCGTCTTGGTGAGAGTGTGTTGCGTCAGGTTTTGGGAGAAGCGAGTGACCATGTACTCAAAGGGCTGTGCCTTAGAGGCCACACGGTAATACTTCTGGCTGAAGGAATGCTCCAAAATACTGCCATAAAGGTCGCCGGTCAGGTAGGTGCAGGCGTCGCCAATACGCTCGTCGACCGCTCTGCCCCAGCTGCTTCCGTGCAAGGCGTTGCCTACGGCGGAGGCATTGTTGTGGCTGATGGAAACGCCGGGCATCAGCTCCTCGGTGAGCCCCGAAACGTACTCGGCAAACTCGGCCAGCCAATCCTGGCGGATCTTGCGCAGACGGATGCCGTTCTCGCTCTTGTTGTCGCCCATTTCCGGAAATTCGTCCAGCCCCAGATCCTTCTTCAAACGGGCTTGACAGTGGCGACATTTACAAAGGTAGGGCCAGAAGGTCATGTCGCAGAACATACCGTCAAGAGTGGGGAATTGCTCCGCCATCTCGGCGATCTGCTCTCTTAAAAACGCGCGGTATTCGGGATTGTTGGGACAGCAGTGCCCGTAGCGGCTTTTGCCGCGGGTGTAGGGGGAGGTATAGGTTTCCGCGTCGTCGATCAAGCCCCAATCAGGGTGTCTTTTTTCCTCGCGACTGTTGAACACCAGACTATAATAGCCCACCACGAAAATGTTATTCTCGTGACAAAGGTCGATGAGCTCGTTCATCATCCGCTCTCGACCAACAAAAGCCTTGTGCATCACACCGCTTTTCGTGGGATAATAGCACAAGCCGGCGTGAGATTGCAGGTACAGCATCATGCTGTCCATTTTGGCAGCCTTTAAATATTCCAAATACTTCTTGGGATCAAATTCGGATAAAAATGCGGGGTTCCAATCGTCGATGTGCATATCCACCAGGTTGCGGCGATAGCTTTTTTCAAACCATTTTCGCTCCATAAAGCTTCTCCTTGCCTTCTTGCATTATTTGCGCGGTACGTTCGCGCCTTGCTGTAGTTATTGTAGCATCGTTTGATTGAAAAGTCAAGACGGGGACTCTTGCAAAACGCAAAATTTTCTGTTTATGACGGCTATGTCTTCTGAAAATGTTATTTGCCGAGAGAATCACGGCGCGAGGGGGATAAAATGACTTCGCGCAAAAAAAGGAGACTTCGGAAATGTAAACTAAAATTTACAAAAAAGTGCCATCCGATGGGATGGCACTTTTATATAGCTTTATTCGGTCAATCGCCAAATGATCTGTCGGATCTCGCAGGGTGCGCCCTTTTCGGGATGGGCATAGAATACGGTGAGGAGGTTGCCGTTTTTCAGCTCCACGGTAGCGGGGTAGCCGATATCGCCGTCCACCTCGTCAGCGTGTAGGACGAGGTCGGTCTCCCAGCTTTCACCGCCGTCCTTGGAGATCATGGCGCGAATGCCGTATGGCTTTTCTCTGTAACCATATACGCTGAGCAGTCTGCCATCCTTGAGAAGAAGCAAATGCGCAGGCGAGCCGCCCGTTTGAGAGAGCAACTGATGGGGGGTGGTAAAGGTTTTACCGCCGTCGGTGGATTCGGATTGATAAATGGTAAATACCTTTTCCTCAGGCGATACGCTGCCTACATTCTCCACGCGAATGTGGACGATGATCTTGCCGTCAGGGAGCATAATGGCATGGGGCTCACACATAGTGCAGTGGAGCGATTCTGGCAGATCCGGGATAACACCCACGGGAAGAAAGTCCCCCTTCTCGTCCATCATATAGCAAAGGATCTGCTTGGTAAAATCGTAATCTCCCAGCGTGAAATCACGTCCTACGTAGAATAAACCGCCGTCGTTCGTGGTGCTTGGGCCGTGTGGAGAGGTAACGGGGCATTTTTTGATGGGGCCAAAATTGTATCCCCCATCCTCACTGATTGCGTAGATGGAGCCTAAATATTTTTCCTCGGCATCGGTTTCTGCTATCTTGTCCAAGTAAGCATCCACGTAGGCCTCTTTTTTGGAATGGAAGTAGGCTTGGGCTTTGTCATTGTTCCAGCTTCTTTGCATTTTTACGTCATTGTTGAAGCTGGTGAGGATTACACGATTGCCCGAAACGGCAATCCCGGCATCGCGGTCGTCAAGCGGTGTGTCGATCACGGGTGCGGGCCGCGTCCAAGTCTTTCCTTCGTTAAAGCTGTAAGATGCTACGCATTTGCCAAAGGGACAAACATGGCGCAAACGGTAGCCAGATGCGACAGTCATCAGATTTCCGTCCGCCAAGCGAACGACAGTGGGCCAGGCAAAATAATTATGAAAGCTGTCGGGATTGGACAGAATGCTTCTGGGTAGCTCTAATATTTCAATCTTCATATCGGTCTCCTTATAAAGTGGGCGCAAGGATGCTTTATTATAGCACGGATGCAAAAAAAAGTAAATAGCGCGACGCGACATCTTTTTTGGGGAAATGTCGCGTCGCACTCGTTATGGGTTGGGAACGTATATAGTGAGGAGATAATCCTCGTCTAACAGATGTCTTTCAAAGGAGTAGAGGGTGGTATTGACCGAGCGCAGATGGGTCAGCCCCCGTCCCATGCTTTTCAGATAGGCCTCCTTGGCCGTCCAGATCTCAAAGAAGCGAAGCAGGACGTCGGGGGTGGCTACTGCGGCAAAATCCGCGTCCTGTGGCTCGTGGCCGAACAAATACAGGTTTTCATCGGCGCAAAAATACTTGCGCGCCATGGACAAGGGGACGTCGCGGATACGCTCCACGTCGATACCCACGTCGTCGTTATGCACCGCCACCGCAACCAGATTTTCACTGTGGCTGATGTTGAAGCGGTAAGAAGAGCTCTCCACGTAGGGTCTTCCGTTTTCTTCATAAGCGAAGGCGATCTCATAGGGGTCACAGGAAAGCACCTCCGCCAGCATCTCTCTCGCCGTGCGGTCCGCCAGCACCGTGCGATAGCGATCCTTGCGTTGGCGGGTCTTTTCCAAGCGTGCTTTTTTGATAGGATCGGTTTTTTCGTATGCGGTAAGATACGCCTCCTCACTCAGCTCACGAATATCCTTACAACGCCAAAACATAGCAAGTCCTCCCATCCCATTTTCTTTAGTATAGCAGAATTTTTTGCTCTTGTAAAGAGATTTTGTTAAAAAAGTGTGCATTTTAAACAAAAATATGGATGATACGCACAAAAATTAGGATATTTCGACAAAAAGAAAACCGCCGCAAGTTTTCTTGCGGCGGTGGGTGAGGGATCAGTCTACGTCAAGCTGCTCCAAAACGTCTTTTTTGGGAGCGGGCTTGCTGTCGCCGTGCTTGACAAAGAGCATGGTGACGAAGGCCAGCGCCACGAACACGGTAGCGTAGGGGAAAAGGGCGGTCATATCCACGTGATCCATCAAAATGCCCGAAAGCACGGGAGTCAGGGTCTGTGCCGCCATGGAGGCGGTATAATAGAAGCCTGTGTATTTTCCCACGTTAGAGCCTGTGGAAAGCTCCACCACCATGGGGTAGGAGTTTACGCTGATGGTTGCCCAACCAATGCCTGCTAAGGCAAAGAGGATATTCATTACGATGGGAGAAGAGCCCGCCCGCATAAAGGAGGCGGCGAAAAAGGCAGTGCCAAGGAAGACGATACCTGCCAGAATGGTCTTTTTGCGGCCAAGCTTGGAGGAGACGATACCGATGGGAATATAGGAAATGATGGCCGCGCCCTGGGCGATCATCAGGGTCAGGTTGTAGTCAAGGGCCAGCACGCTGCCCGCATAGACGGAATACTTGCTGGTCACGGCATTGTAGCCCATAAACCACAGCACCACGGAGGCAAGGATCAGAATGAGAGAGCGAAGCTCGGCGGAAGAAAGACGGCGCGCGCCATTCGCATCCGCTTGGGTCTCCTTTTCTTCAAGCCCGTTTGCGCGGCTGATCTCCTCACATTCCGCCGCCAGCTTCGGCTCGCGCACCTTGGCCAAGAAGACCACGAGGCAGACGACCATGATAGCCGCCACCACCCCGAAGAAGGTGGTGTAGCTCATGAGCGCGTTGACAGGCTTGCCCGTGCCAAACACGGCACCGAGTCCCAGCACCACGATACCGCCCACTGCTCCCATCAGATTGATGATGGCATTGGCCTTGGAGCGTAACGGTTTGGGTGTCACGTCGGGCATCAGCGCGACGGCGGGGGAGCGGAAGGTGCCCATGGCGATGAGCAGGAAGAAGAGAAGGATCACGAAAACGATCAAGGGGAGAGACGAGGCGGCCGTTGCCCGTCTCGCGTAGGCCTGTCGGGTGGGGACCACGTATTTGGTATAATTCTCGGAGGTCTCGTCGTCCGAGCGAATGGCGGTAAACTCCTCCTTGGAGAAGAGGTCGCGCACGCACACCTCCTTACCCTCCACCGTGATGGTGAGATCCTCTGCCTCATCGTACAGGACGGACAGGGCCGCGGGATCGTCTACCTTGGATACCGCGTCGATCCGCTTCAGCTGGGCATTGTCGGCAATGGAAAGAGAGACGAGAAGGACGGCGGCGATCAGCGTGCCGATGACGATGAAGGGAGTGCGCTTGCCATGGCGGCTTTTGCTTTTGTCCGACAAGGCACCGAAGAGAGGCAGTAAGAAGAGGGCCAGCACGTTGTCAAATGCCATGACCACGCCCGAGAGGGATTGGGACAAGCCGAACTTGTCCGTCAGGATCTTTGGGATGATGGTATCGTAGGTCTGCCAGAAGACACAGATGAGGAAAAAGGCAAAGCCGACGAATAGGGTGCGCTTATAGTTTAACTTCATTGTTTTCTCCCGATAACTGTATTTGGGTGACGCTATGTTCATTGTACCATAGTATGCGCGAAAAAGCAAGGGGAAATTACGGTACTGTGTTTTTGACCCTTATAAACGGACAGAAAGGGGTGTAAACGCATTCTGCGTTTGCACTTGCAAGACGAAGCCGAACAGGCTTCGCTCTTGCGGCGAACCGGCTCGCCTTCGGTGACCGGCGCGAGCCGAGCAGCCATCCCAGCCAAGAACGAAAAAAGCCATCCAAAGGATGGCTCGTAGGCTGGCTTCCGACTTTCGCCGAAG
>JAZRGD010000061.1:0-5556 GCA_045644045.1 Eubacteriales bacterium | reverse complement strand
GGTTGGATTTCATCGTCGAAGACGATTTCACCCACCCGTAAGGGTGGATTTAGTTGAAAAACCGACAAGTCGAAACTTGTCGGTTTTTCTGGCGCGCCCGGCAGGATTCGAACCTGCGACCTACCGGTTCGTAGCCGGGCACTCTATCCACTGAGCTACGGGCGCATGCCTTGGAGCGGGTGATGGGAATCGAACCCACGCGGCCAGCTTGGAAGGCTGGAATTCTACCATTGAACTACACCCGCATATAGGGAAAAACAAACTGGCGCGCCCGGCAGGATTCGAACCTGCGACCTACCGGTTCGTAGCCGGGCACTCTATCCACTGAGCTACGGGCGCATACTTTGTTTTTCCACGCCTAAATATAATAGCACAAATATAACGAAAAGTCAATAGTAAATTGGAAAAAAATCAGAAAAAAACAAAGAAAACTTGCATATTGTCAGCAAGTGTGTTATAATAGAGTTGACAATAACCCCGAAGAACGGAACTGAAACATATGAAACTGACGCCCGATCTTATTTTTGAAAAATTTTATGAATTGACCCCCGACTTTTTGGAGGAGAAAAATATCCGCGCTTTGATATTGGACGTGGATAATACTTTGATTCCTTATGAAGAGAGCAAGCCGACTGTGCAGGTGTTGGAGTGGCTGCAAGCTTTGAAGGAAAAGGGAATTGCCGTTGCTTTTGTGAGCAACAATCACAAGAAGCGACTTGCTACCTTCAACGAGGAGTTAGGATATCCCGCCTTTTATCACGGCTGTAAGCCATTCCCACGAAAAATGCGCATGGCAATGCGTGCCATGGGGAGCGATAAGGTACATACTGCAAATCTTGGAGATCAAATATTGACAGACGTGATCGCAGGACGCTTGCTTGGGGTAAAATACAGCTTTCTTGTTCCTCCGATCAAGGATAAAACGGACTGGTTTACAAGGCTGAAACGCCGACTTGAAAGACCCTGCATCAAAAAGTATTACAAAAACAAGGAGAAAGCAAAATGAAGGGTATGAGAAGCGCGCCTTGCTTTGGACCGGGCGGAAACAGCGATTCCTTTCGCATCGAGAAGCAAACCACGGTAAATGCCCCGATCTGGCTTTCGCGGCGCGGACTTGACGCCTACGAATATGAGGCCGGGAGGGGCGTCTCCGCTCCTGACGAGACCTTGCGCAAGTTAGGAGAAAATGCCCGCGCGGCGGGAATATACACCTCGGTCCACGCACCGTATTTTATTTCTTTGTCGGGTGTGGTGACTGAAACACGATTAAAAAGTATAGAATATATTCGCGAGAGCATCCGCGCGGCCCACCTCTTGGGAGCCGACACCATCGTCGTACATACAGGATCCGCTTCAAAGATATCTCGTGAGGAGGCGCTTCGCCTTGCGGCGGATACCTTGTACCATGCCTTAGAGGAGTTAGACCCGCAAGGCGTTTTCATCGGCCTTGAGACCATGGGAAAGGTTAATCAATTAGGAACCTTGGAAGAAGTCATCGCGTTATGTAAGATGGATCCGCGTTTGCATCCCGTGGTGGATTTCGGTCATATGAACGCGAGAGTGTGCGGCGGTTATTTTGAAACAGAAGACGATTATCTTCGAGTTTTTGATGCCATAGCCGAGGGATTAAGTGCAGATATAGCGAAAAATCTACACTGTCATTTCTCAAAAATTGAATGGACGGCAGCGGGCGAGAAAAAGCATCTTACCTTTGAGGACAAAGAATACGGGCCGGATTTTGAGCCCTTGATGCGAGTTTTGAAGAGGGAAGGTCTGACGCCTACGATCATTTGCGAATCTGCGGGAACACAAGCAGAGGACGCTCTTGCGATGAAACGGTATTACGAATCGGTATAAACGGAATGGAAGAAATTAAAATGTCAAAAAGGCTGGAAAAATTCAGGCAGCTTTTGAAGGAACGGGAAATTCCTGCGGCCATTGTGACTGATGAATTAAATATTGGATATCTGTGCGGCTTTCGTTATTCAGATGGATACCTTTTGATCGATAAGAGCCGCGCCTATCTTGTAACCGACTTTCGCTATTATGAGGAAGCGAGCGCGCAATGCGACAAGTCTTTTGAGGTGATAATGCCCGAAGACAGAAACGCTTTCAATTTGGATTTTTTAAAAAGCGGCAATCATACCTCTCTTGGCTTTGAAAGCGGAAGCATGACGTATTCTGCGTATGAAAGGTACAGTGACTTTCTTTCCGTTCCGCTTGTGCCGATGGGGGATGTTTTTCCTTTGATGCGCGCAGAAAAATCTGCGGAAGAGATCGCCTTGATCAAAAAGGCGCAAAGCATTACGGATGCGGCCTACACCCACATTTTAAGTATGATGACGCCCGAGATCACGGAGCGAGAGATCGCCTTGGAGCTTTCTTATTTTATGCAAAAGAACGGCGCGGAGGGGAATAGCTTTGACATCATTGCGGTTTCCGGTGACGCTAGCGCTCTGCCGCACGGTAAATGCCGAAATCAGAAAATATCAAAGGGCTTTTTAACCATGGATTTTGGTTGCATCCACGAAGGATATTGCTCTGATATGACAAGAACCGTGTGTATTGGAAGGGCTGACGCGGAAATGCGAAGGCTGTACGATACCGTATTGAACGCGCAAAAGGAAGCGCTTTCCGTTATCAAGGCAGGCGAGACCTGCGGCTTTGTTGACGGTGTCGCACGCAGCTATATCGAGAGAGCGGGCTACGTGGGGGCCTTCGGACACGGCTTGGGTCACGGTGTCGGGTTATATATCCACGAGGGTCCGTCTCTTTCTCCTAGAGCGACGGCGACACGCTTATGCGTAGGCAACGTTATCACCGTAGAGCCAGGCATCTACTTGATGGGAAAATACGGTTGTCGCATTGAGGATATGGGCGCCGTTACTGTGGACGGCTTTGATAATTTCACGAAAAGCCCCAAGGAATTGATCGAGCTTTTTGCCTAAAAGCGTTGTTTTGATAAAAAAACGCAAGAAAAGGGAAGAGATATAAAGAAATTTTGCAAAAACCCTTGCAAAATAAAGGAATTTGTTATATAATATCATTGTTAAAAGGAGCACGTTACGTGCTCAGTATGAAGAAGCCGTTCGAGTAGCGGACGAGCGGGTGCGCCTTCTTCGCCAAATTTGACTTTCCGCTACGAAAAGGTGATAAACATGGTTACTGCAGGCGATTTCAGAAATGGCGTGACGTTTGAGTTTGACGGCGGCGTATGGCAGGTCGTTGAGTTCCAGCACGTAAAACCCGGCAAGGGCGCGGCCTTTGTCAGAACGAAGATGAAGAATGTCATCACCGGTGCTGTGGTCGAGAGATCCTTCAACCCCACCGAGAAGTTTGAGAACGCGATCATTGAGCGTAAGGATATGCAGTATCTTTCCAGCGACGGCAATCTTTACTACTTCATGGATAACGAGACTTACGATCAGCTGCCCCTCAACGCAGATAAGCTGGGTGACAACTTCAAGTTTGTGAAAGAGAACACCGTATGTAAGATCATTTCTTACAAGGGCAACGTTTTCAGTGTGGAGCCCCCCAACTTTGTGGAGCTTGAGGTTACCGACACCGAGCCCGGTGTACGTGGCGACACTGCTACCAACGTTCAGAAGAACGCTACTCTTGAGACCGGTGCGGTGATCAGAGTACCGATCTTCATCAACACCGGTGATATTATCCGTGTTGATACCCGCGTGGGCGAATACTTGGAAAGAGCATAATTTTGAATGGCAATACCGGCAAAATCTTTCTTTTGCCGGTATTCTGTTAATCAAACCGAAAGGAGAAATTAAAAATGAAATTGAGTGTAACGGCAGGATATTTACAGGGTCTTGCGGACGGTTCCGGTGTGGATGAGTCTACCCCTAACGGTAAGCTGATCGGTGGTCTTTTGAAGCTTGTCGCCGAGATGGCAGAGAGGATCGAGGAGCTGGAAAAGAAGTGCGAGGATCTGAACGAGTACGCCGAGGAGCTTGACTCCGATCTGGGCGATGTAGAAGAGTACCTTTTCTCTGATGAGGATGAGGAGTACGACGACGAGGACGAGGACGACGACACCTATGAGGTTACTTGTCCCGCTTGTGGCGAGGCGATCTGCTTTGACGAGTCCTGCGATCCCGAGGAGCTGATCTGTCCCGCTTGCGGCGAAGAATTCAATGCGGTCTGCGATTGCGAGTGTGACGAGTGCGATTGCGAAGATTGCGATCAAGAATAAAAATGGCATGGCGTGATACTCCTCGGGGTATCACGCTCTCTTGTTTGACGTAACTGTATTTTTAAGAAAAAACAGAGCAGGAGGAGTATATGGATCTGAAAATTATAGGTTGGACAGATTATAATTCTGATTTTCCAAGCGTAACGGTAGCCAACGAGGACATCAAAGAACTGCTTGATATTGTTGTGAAAGAAATTTTAACGAATGGCTATATGTTTTCAGGGGAAGAACATCAAAATACAAGCACAGGCGTGCCTGTATTCGGTGACGGTACCTGCTTTAGAGCAAGTATGCGTGCGTGGGGACTCATTATGACTTTCGCATATCCCAAAATAGGGGATAATGAAACGCATTACATGGACTTTTATATGGAGACTCCTATGCCTGCCAATTTGCCTAAGCAGACGGAGCTTTCCGTTCAGCCCATGAAATCCGACAATTTCAACGGATTCATCATTTCGCAAGATAAAGAAGTGCTTTCGGAATCCTTGTCGTCAGGACTTCCTTTTCTCACTACCGATAAAGCATTGAATTATATTATGGATGAAATTGAGAAAAACCGGAACTGATGCGTAAAAGAGAAGGGAGAGACCGCTCTCCATCCGTAGGCGTAAAAAATGACTGAAAAAAAGAGCAAGAAAGAAGGTCGCACCCTTTTACTCTTGCTCTTTTTGATCGTAGAGGGAGATCTCTACCTTTAATTTAAAGCACCGATAACCTCATCATACCAAGCATTGACCTTTTCCGTTTCCTCTGAGGTCAGAGTCTTGGAGAAACCCGCAAACAAGCCCTTGACAGGGAAGTACAGCACGTTGTCAATGACGTTCGTGCCGGCAGACTTCAGCCAATCCAACACCATTTGAGCATCCTTTTCCGCGCCGTCTGCGATCAATGCTACGTTCTGCGCCTTATCCTTGGAAAGCTCCTGACAAAACCGTCTGAAGGAATCGGGCATATTTGATTTTAGGGAAGCGATGATCACGACAAGTCTTTCGCGGTCACAGGAATAAGCCGGGGGAATCACGTCGGCAGCATAGGTGCCGTTTTTGGCAAGAAGCTCACCAATGGTTTTGAGCTTGCCCTTGCCACTAACTACGAGAGCGCGCATTTTCATATGTATATCCTCCATGTAATAAAATAGCGAGTTTAGTATAGCCGAAGTACAAATTTCGGATGCGGATGAGAAAAGGGTAGACGCAAAGCCCTTTCTTTTTCAACACATATAATTATACAAAATGCAAATTTTGTATAATTGGGGGAACAGGTTTTGGCGTTTTTAGAGCTGTATTTCGCCTTTTATGCGTAATTTAGGTGTATCTTAGGCTGAGCAAAGCTTTTCTGCCATT
>JAZRGD010000060.1:0-40565 GCA_045644045.1 Eubacteriales bacterium | reverse complement strand
ACTTCAAGCTTTTTCAGCTTGAAGTCGGCTTTTTTTGCGCAAAGAGCTCGGCGCATTGCGGCTCAAAGATAGAGCGAAAGATTACTTTTCATTACGATCTGCGGAGGGGATTGCAGCTTTTCCGAAATCGTTCTGTCCTCGGCAATGCTGTAATACAGGTTTTCCACAGCGGCATAGCCCTGTGAGGCGGGAGATTGAAAGACCGTCGCATTGACCACGCCCTTTTCTATATAGGCATTCAGTTCCTTAAAAACGTCGGATGCGATGACAAAGACCCGATCGGATAGACCCTGCTCCTCCAAATAGCGACAGATGGGAATGGAGTTGGAAGAGCTGATGTAGATCGCATCCGTCTCAGGATACGTGGCAAATGCCTCGGCCACCATTTCCTCGGCATTTTTCGGCAGATCGGCCGTATCATAGTGTTTGAGCAGCTTTAACTGATAGTCCGCGGCGTGCTTCGAAAAAGAAGCAACGATCTCTTTATGGATGAGCGACATCATATTGCCAGAAAAAACAAGCACGCGCCGCCGATCCTTCCGCAAAACCATATCGAAAAGCTGCGCCACCATGGCGCCAACCACCTCGGTGTCCATTGTGGATGTGAAAAGCCGTTTGCTACCCGGCATATCATTGTGAAGCGTAACGACCTTGATACCGGCATCGGCCAGCTCGTTGATCTTTTGGACAGCCACGCTGTGATATATACCCTGAATGATAACACCGTCATACCCACGGCTTTTGAATTCATCCAAAATTTCGCAAGCGGCATCCATATTACGGTCGTCAGTGACCAATGTTCGGATGTCGCAGGACAGCTTGAAATTCCTGTAATCACCGGCGGCGGATTCGACACCCGCCAGAAGCTGCAAATAAAAATCATCAATTCTTTTGAACAGCAACACGCCCACGCGGATCGAATCCTGAGAAAGACGGGACGCCATTTTGTTTTGTCGGTAGCCCGCCTTTTCCGCCGCTTCCAGAATACGTTTCCGTTTTTCGGGATCCAGCCTGGAATTTGGTTTGAACGCCCGACTGACTGCGGAAGGGGATACGTTCAATTCATTTGCCAGCGTATATATTGTTACTTTTTCAACCATTTTTTCCCCTTTCACAATATCAGAATGACAAGACGTCTCTTATACCGTATTAGTATAACACATAAGTCAAGCAAAGTCAAGAGAAAGGCCTTTCACTCGCAAGGCGTTTCTTCTCGGCGTTAACACCTACGAAAGACCGTACGCAAAGAGGCCGACGCGGCATAAAGACACGTCGGCCTGTGTTTTATTTCAGGATATTCACCAAAAGTCTGCCTGCCGCAGGGTTGTTTCCAAGCTCGTCAAGGATTCGGTAGCAGTTCACCACCAAGCGTCCCTTACCGTAGTTGTATTCACCCAGCGTAATGCCCGTCAAATTTCCGTTGGTTTCATCTGCGTACCCGTCGAAATACGGTGCGCCGATGGTAGCGCTGGCAATAAAGTCGGGGTCTTCCACATCCTCGAACACGAAGAGCGGCTCGATTTGATCCCAATACTTATCCTCGAGAAGTCCCGCAGGGAGACCCTCCGAATATTTGCTCTTTTTCAAAACGGTGTGGACTCTGTACGCCCAGTTGTCCGAGAAAAGCAAAGTGCCCTTTTTCTCAACGGGGAGTCTTTCGGGAACGTTCCGTACCCACCACTGATAGGGATTCTCCACGCCTTTATACAACACCTCAGGCTTGAGGATGACCATTTTTGCTCCCGCGCGTACCTTTTCCATCAGCGCGTCAAATTCCGCGTCCTCCATTTTTTCGGAGCCAACCACGATCAAGTCCGCACTGTCGTTCTCTTTGACGCCGTGGGCAAGCAGCCATGCCTTCTCTGCATCGTCAAAGCCGATGAGTCTTGCATCCGTATCCACGAATGCATCGTCCGCGTCCACGATGATCTCCTGTCGACCGCCCGACGGCGCGCCGCCACGGTCTAGGTTGACCACGCAGTTGTATCTGCCCGCCTTAGGAATGCGAACCTCCTCCTTGAACACAGAAATGCAGATGGGCGCATATTCACCCTCTACGGGCTCGGGAATGGTCAGGGTGGTCGTGTGCTCCCAAACACAGCCAAGCTCAGGCGCGGCAATTCTTGCCGTCACGGGATAGCTTCCGGGCTGCATCTGTCCGTCATCCATGGAGAGGACGGCTTCCACCGTGAAGGGCTGATTCTCATACACGTGCTCTTTATTCAGCAAGAGGCACCAATGAAGGGGCTTCAAGCACTCGGTAACAGCCTCCGTCTTGAAGGGAATGTGATCCTTAAACAGGTCAAGGCACTGCATGGCGCTGAAGTTGCCGCCGCCGCAGGTGAAGGTATAGCCCGCGCATTTGGGATTGGCTCTGATGTGATCCAGCATGGACGCCCACTGATAGGCGTCTTCCTTGTGGCTGACAAGCACCAGATCGTCGGGGAAGGGATACTCATCCCCCAGCTTATAGTGCTCAAACTCCTTTTCAAGGAAAGCGGCGCTGATCGCGCAGGCCATGATGCGGGAGTTTTTCGGCTCATAGGGCAGTCTTTCAAAATGTCTCGTCATTTTGATGGCGTTGCCCAAGGAGCTGGTACCAAACTCGGAGATATACACCGGCTTGTTGCCGTACTTTCCGTGGTTCTTTAAGATATACTTTGCCCGCCAGGTCATGGGGATGCGGGTATAAATATGGACGTCGCCAAGGCGCGGATCCCAAACCTTCGTGTCATCCTCTTTCAGTGTCCACGATCCGATGTCGCGCGCGGAGTAGGGCTTCTTTTCGGGGCCCGTGGGCAAAGGAGCATCGGGGCTTTCCTCGCCCCAAACACATTCCCAGCTTCGGGAGCCGGGGTTAGAGATGGAGCCCACGCGCATATCGTGGTCCCATCGACCGCTTCCCACAAAGACGACTCTGGTCATATCAAGGTCACGTAGCTTCTGCAAAACCTCAACCGCATGGTCGCGCTCTCTTTTGTGATGGGACTCGTTGATCAGCTCCCACGCCACGATGGCGGTATGGTTGATGCCCTGCTCCATGGTGTGAAGCAGGTGATGGTCGTAGACCTCCTCCATCGTCTTGGCGGTTTCCTTCATATGCCAAGAAGCCGCGTGACCCTCCACCACCAGAATACCGATACGGTCACAAAGATCAAGCAGCTCTTCCTTTGCCACGCCGTTGTGATAACGAAGGAAGTTGACACCCATGGTCTTGATGGTAAGCAGTTCCTTTCTGAGCAACGCGCTGTTGCTGGGTGCGCCCCAATAATGGAAGCCTTCGGTTAAAAAGCCGCCCTTGACCAAGATGCGCTTGCCGTTCAGGTGGAACCAGCCGTCCTTCACGCGGAAGTCACGGAAGCCGAAATCCAGCTGATAGGTATATCTCTGCGTCTCACCGACAAGATTCACCGTAATGGTATACAAAAACGGGTTTTCGGTGTCCCAAGGAATAAAATCCTCCACATGGAGCATGGCATGAGCCACGGTGTCTCCCTCGGGGCAGAGGATCTGCTCGGAATACGCGGTCACTTCCTCTTTGTTGTCGCTGACGACGGTGTAGAAAGCCTCCACCGTTTGCTTCGCGCCGGTACGGTTTTTAATCACGTAATCCAGCGTCACGTTTCCCGTTGCGTAATCCGCGATCAAGCGCGGCTTTTCCGTTCTCAGTCTCGGACGGAAGGACAGCCTGACAGGGTCCCAAATGCCGCCGCAGGGGGTACTTTCAGGGGAATGGAGCATGGGCAGGTCACGCCAAGTGTAGCCCTCAAGCTCTTCCTCGCCCGGCACTACCACACGGATCGAAAGGAAGTTCTTCCCTTCACGGATCGCCTTCGTACATTCAAACTCGTCGATCAGCATACGACCCTCGGCTCTGCCAAGGTAGGTGCCGTTCAACCACAGCTCCACGATGTATTCATAGAAGCAGAGTCTTAGGAAGCTATCCTGCTCCGCAGGCATATCTTTCAGGTCGAATTCCGTATAGTACCAGGCAACGCCTCCGCGGAAGTCAGAAATCGTATCCTGAATAAAGCCGGGGAAAATGGCAGGCACGGCAGAGGCGCACATCTTATTCTGCCAGCCGTCGTTCTTGCCGACCTGTGCCCTGTCATAGGCCACGTACCATTTTCCGTTCAGCTCCATCTCTTTGGAAGAAAAGCGGTGTTCCATCAAGTCTTTCTCCTTTGCGTTAATTGATATTTTCGGTAGGGGTGTTTGTTCATCTTTTCATTATTCGCCGACAAATCGAATCAAGCATCCAATGCTTCTAGGGGATTTTTGCATATCATGGTATTCCAATCCTTCTCCGAGCCACCGACCGATAGATACGCGGGATGCAGATGGTCAAAAAGATGTCCGAGTCTTTCGGCGTGCTGCTTAGAATCCAGTTCCAGCCCACTTTTATCTCTTCTGCAAAAATCACTGTGTATACAACGATCGTTAGATAGCAATATCTTATTTGTATATCCTTTGTGGCACAGAGAAACCAATGAAGCGGCAATTTCGGTAAGCTTATGAGGATAGCAAAAGCACTGATCCATACAAATATAGCATCCCGTATCCAGGATCTTTTCCAAATACGCCGCATCGTAACGAAAAACGGTGTGTCCGATGATGATCTTCTCTATATTCGCGCCGTTTTCACACAATATCTCTATTTGCTTTTGCGCAATACCGTCTCTATGCTCACAATGAACGTACAACGGTAGTCCCGTTTCGCCTTGAACGATTCCCATTGTGGATAGCTTTTTTTGATTATCGGCCGTTATTCCCGCCTCACCGGTGGCACACTTTAAAATTCCCGGCTTGATACCGGTGTTTTCAATTCCGGTTCTGCATTCATCGATCAAGAATTTTGCAAGCGCATCGGCATCATTGTATAGGGTTTCTATGCTTGGCAGATAATAAAAGCCCGTCGAAGCAACGATCTTAACGCCGGATAGCTCCGCAATTTCCTTAAGAAGCACCGCATTTCTTCCAAGATCTATAGGCGTTCCGTCCACCATCAAACCGAGGCGGTGCTTTTCCTTTAAAAGCTTCAGGGCTTCGACCGACAAGGCTTTCAGCCGGGTTCTATCGATCCACCCCCGGCCGAAGGCTTTTTCGTAAGAAAGCGAGGCGCAAGAAATATGCTCGTGCATCAACACCGCGCCTAAACTATCTTTGCCTATTGCTTCGGTTACAGTTTGTATCATACTCTATTATTTGATCTGCGCCAGCTTTTCAAACGTCTGGGCGACACCCATCCGCAAGAACTGCATATCAACGCCTGTCCAAAACACGTTGGCACCCATTTTGCGGAATCGCTCGGCATCATCGGGGGTGTTGCAGAAGATACCGCAGGATTTTCCGTAGGAACGGGAAATGTCAAAGACCTTCTGAATGGATTCCAGCATAACGGGAGAATAGATGTCGAGCGGTGTGCCGACCATAACGGACATATCGTAGGGACCGATCATGACGGCAGAGATAAACTGACCGTAGGTCTCCAGCATGGCGGGCAGGTTTTCGATGCCCTTGGGGGATTCGATCTGCGGCATGAGGAAACGGGAGCAGTTGAAATGCTCGATGCTCTCGCCGGGCATAAACTGCGCCACGCCGCCGTTGCCCTTGCGTCCGACAGGATAGAAGCAAAGTCCGTCAATGACGTTTTTCAGTTGCTCCAGCGTTTCGGTGCGGGGCACCATGATACCGTCCGCGCCCATGTCCAGCGGCTTTGCCGCCAGATGATAATAGGCATCCTGAATACGGACGATGGTGGGCAGACCCATCATGCGGCACTCGTGCAGGATGGGAACCAAGTTCTGCGCGTCATAGCGGCCATGCTCGCAGTCGAACAGGATGTAGTCCATATTCGGATGATCCATCTTGTTCACGATCATGGGATCCATCACGATCGTGCAGGTCGTGCCGCAGACAGGTAGCTGTTTTTCAAATTTTTCCTTTAAAGCTTCATAACGATTCATTATGTATTCCTCCATCATCCTTTCATTCTTTTACAAAGGCCAATTCTTCCGGTACGAACGCAACGCCGGTCATCGCCGCAACCTTTTCCAAGGCGTGCTCCGTAGCGGGGGGCAAAGGAATGCCGTTTTCACGGGAAGCGATCAGCTTGTCCTGCTCGATCTCTCCGGGGAAGAAGATCTTCTCCACGCCGGGCGCTTTGCGAGCATCCTTCAACTGAGCGATCATTTCTTCCGCACGGGCGGACACGTCAAAGCCGGGATTGATGTGACGGGGGTCGATGGCGATGAAGCAATGGCCTACGTTGCCACTGCCATTCGGATCCTTGTTCCAAGCGTGGATGTCCTTGAGCAGAGCCGCGCCCGAAAGAATGCCGCCCAAGCTTTCCACCATCATGCTGAGACCGTAGCCCTTGTAACCGCCGAAAGGAACCAGAGGACCGCCCTTTGCGTATTCGCACGGGTCGGTGGTGGGGTTACCGTTCACGTCGAGCAGCCAACCAAGCGGAATGCTGTGTCCCTCGTCTGCGGCCATGGAGATCTTACCCGCAGCCACGGTGCTCATGGCGATGTCATAGCAGACTGCGCCGTATTTACCCGCAGGAACAGCGTAAGAGAAGGGGTTGTTGCCGATGGAATTCTCCGCGCTTCCCGTGGCGGCCATGATGATGTCGCCTGTGGACATGGCAAGACCGATCATGCCCTCCTCGGCGCACATCAGCGTATAATGGCCGCAAGCACCGTGGTGATGAGAATTACGGACGTTCACGATGGCGATGCCGGACTTCTTTGCCTTTTCGATGGCCAGCTTTTCTGCCTCCACCGAAACGGGAATGCCCAATCCGCGCCCCGCGTCGATGAGCGCATAGCTGTCGCCCTCGCTGATGACGGTGTGCTTGCCGTTGCCATCAATGCCGCCCGATTTAACACAGGCCACGTAGCCCTCCATACGGACACAGCCGTGGGAGCAGACACCACGGGCATCCGCATAGGTCAGCACCTCACCGATGGTGCGGGCATCCGCTTCGCCTACGCCCACTGCCTTCAGCGCGCGGGCACAGTAATCGATTAATAATTTTCTGCTGTAATTCATAACTGTTCTCCTATTCTTACATGACGATGGTTTTCAGCTCTTGGCCACTGCGATAGGCACTCTCCATAATTCTTTGCACGTGGACAGCGTCGGAGGCAGGAACCACCAGAGGCTTGTTATTCAAAATGGAATCCGAGAAGCTCTCGATCTCGCGGGTGTACATATTGCCGAAGTCGCCCTCGATCTCGATCCCCGCGTCGTCAGCGTGAGTCTGCTCGGCGGAGTAGCCCACGTTTTTGTCGATGAACACGGCATTCAGCTTGCCTCCGTCGATCTGACCGATCATGGTGTCGCCCATGAGACGACCCTTCGTTCCGAAGAACTCTACGCGCCAACGGGATGCCTCGTCGGGAATATTGAAGCAGGACTGTACCACGCACTGCGCACCGTTTTCCATGCGCATCAGTACGGTAGAGGTATCCTCCACGTCGTATTGCGGTTCGGGGAATGCGATCTTTTCATTAAAGGAGGAAACGTGGGTCACGCGCATCCCTGTGATGTACTCCATCAGATCGATGGTGTGGACAGACAGATCCATCATAGCACCGCCGCCCGCCTTGGCCTTGATCTGTCGCCAGTTGCCCGGCTCATAGGGCAACCAAAGGGTAAACTGGGCGTAGCCCGACACTACCGTGCCGATCTTGCCTTCAGCGATGGCTTGCTTCATGCTCATGACGTGAGAGCCGAAACGCATCATAAAGCCGGCGGCGATCTGAACACCCTTCTCACGGCAGTACTCTACCACCTCTTCGCCCTCTGCCGAGGTCATGGCGATGGGCTTCTCTAACAGGATGTGCTTGCCGTGGTCGGCGGCCATCTTGGCCTGCTTTGCGTGCAGAACGATGGGCGTTGCAATATAAACAGCATCCACCTCCGGGTCGCAGAGCAGGTCCTCCTCTTTGTCATAGGCGCGCTTAGCACCGTACTTGGCGCGCAGTCGCTCGGCAAATTCCATGTTGATCTCCATGACAGCGACCAGCTCGGCATTTTCGGCCATCATCAGGCCGGGAATGGTTCTACGGTCAGCGATGCCGCCTGCACCGATGACGCCCCAACGTAGTTTACGCATAGATAATCTCCTTTCACTTTTGCGCCGCTTCCGCGACAATCATATCGTCAAGATTCCCTTCGCAGGAATCTAAGTACTCTGCCCACTCTGTGGGATCGACGAAAGCGTTCTCATCGCCCGCCATCAAGCGGTCGTATTTTTGCTTCGTATGGCTTTGCCCCGCATGGTTCCCGATGAAAACGTCCACCTGTCTGCTCTTCAACGCATGAAGACCCGCGCGGAAATCGTCTCTAAGCGAAAACGGCAGGTCATGGCTTGTGAGAAATGCCGCCTCCAAGCTGTTTACCCCCGTACCGCCGTGAGTGCCAACCGTCAATCTTTTTCCGTGATGCTCCACGTGGAAGAAAAACGACATGGTCCCCTCGGTGTGCCCCGGGGTATGGACGCATTCGATGGAGGTATTTCCCAGCGTGATCACGTCGCCGTCGTCGATGAGGATGTCCGGCTCGAAAAACGCGACCTCCTCAAGCGGCATCCCAAGCTCCGCCGCGAAGGAGAGGTCTCTCTTGCCGGTCACATAGTCGAGATCCTGTCGCCCGAGGATGATCTTGCAGCCGGTCATTTCCCGTATGGCGCGGGCGGCACCAAAATGGTCGATGTGGCCATGGGTCAGCAGTACATATTTGATGTCGTATGGGGAAAATCCCATCTGATAAATACCGTTCAGCGTATAAAATAAAGTATCCTGGTAGCCGCTATCGATGAGGATCAACCCGTCCTCTGTATCAAGAACGTGCACAGAGGCGTTGACCGCACCGACAAAATAAAGATTGCCGATCATGTGAAAGGGCTGCATGGCAACTTCTCGGATATGCCCACGCATATAGGAAACAGAATCCCAGAAATTCATCGAAAGCCTCCTTGTACAACCGATTTTCTTTGGCTATCAACTGTAGAAACACCGCATAGCAAAGCTGTGCAATCGGTTGCACACAAAAACAAAATATTACGCGCAGCCCCACCTCATTGTGGCAGGACTCCCCGTAATTTTATTATAGCACCACGAAGTGCGCGGAGGCAAGGGGTGTTTGTCCTTTAAAATACCCAAAAAATTACTCTCCTCCACGGCGGGCCAATAAGAGAGGTGGCGCGGAAAAAGGCAGCCGCGCATGCCAAAAAGAAAAAGGCGGCCGTTTTGCGGGTGATAGAAAAAACCTATTATTCTCTTGTTTTTCGCTATATGAAGAAAACGGCGCAGGAATTGTCCTGCGCCGTTTGCCGTGTGAACAGGTGCACACAGCTCCCTTACGGAGAAATTACTTCAGCTCAACAGTAGCGCCGGCAGCCTTGAGCTCCTCGGCGATCTTGTCAGCCTCTTCCTTGGAAACGCCGGCCTTAACGGTCTGAGGAGCACCCTCAACCATGTCCTTAGCTTCCTTCAGGCCCAGACCGGTGATGGTCTTAACGGCCTTGATTACGTTCAGCTTGCTAGCGCCAGCATCGGTGAGAACAACGTCAAACTCGGTCTTCTCCTCAACGGCGGGAGCGGCCTCAGCCACGGCAGCGCCTGCAACGGCAACGGGAGCGGCAGATACGCCGAACTCCTCCTCGAGAGCCTTTACGAGATCGGCAAGCTCAAGAATAGTAAGACCTTTTACCAGGTCAAGGATCTGAGTAGTCTTTTCGTTCATTTTAAGATACCTCCAAATATTTTAATGGTTTGTTTTTTTAAGCAACGTTTAAGCAGATAAGAGCCTTACGCCTCTGCGGGAGCGGCTTCGTTGTCCTTGTCGATCTTTGCCTGCAAAACTCTGGCAAAGGAGTACAGGGAAGAAGTCAGGCTGCCGAGCATCTTGGCAATGAGAACTTCCTTGGAAGGAATGCTCGCAAGTGCCTCAACACCCGCCTTGTCGAGAACGGAGCCGTCCACGAAACCCGCACGGATCTCGAAGGTCTCCACCTTCTCGGCATACTCTTTCATGATCTTTGCGGCAACAACGGCGTCGTCCTTGCTGGTAGCGATAGCGGTCATACCGCCAAGGTACTGCTTCATGTCCGACAGGCCTGCCTCATCGCACGCACGACCGGTAAGAGTGTTTTTCATAACAGAATATTCCACGCCTGCGGCACGCATAGCGGCACGGAGCTTGGTATCTTCTTCCACGCTGATACCCTCGTACTTTACGAGGACACCTGCGGTAGCGTTCTTCAATCTCTCCGCCAGGGCTGCCACAATAGTCTGCTTCTGTTCCAAAATCTTCTGACTGGGCATTTTCTTTTACCTCCGTAATTAATAAAAAATCCTTTTCCCGCAAAGCGTTCACCGCATCCGAGAAAAGGCACACAGGTATAAAGCAGAGGGCATACGCCGTCCGCGTTATGACAGTATTGCTCACCTCGGCAGGATGGTGTTTCCACTTTTACGGTAACCTGCTGTCTTAGGATAACAAAAGGATTATAGCATCTTTTTTCTGTTTTGTCAATACCTTTTTGAAATTTTTTTATTTTTTTGTTTTTTTCTTTATTGCGCGGTCTGCCATCACGCTCTGTCACGAAAGGCAAACGACGAAAAAATCGCTTGCACGGCGCGCGCGGGCCACGTCGCATCCGTGGGTGCGAAGACCTGCACCACCGAAAAAAGAAAAAGCCACGCAAAAGCGTGACTAATTCTTGAAAATTCGCAAATACCCGTCTACGGCGGTCTCACCACCGCCGTGGACACCCTTATTATAACAGATACAAAACATTTGTCAATAGAAAAGGAGAAAAAATCATGATTTACTACTGCGAAATCCGCCAAGTCTTCCGCCACGACTGACTCTGCAAGGCCCTTGAAGGCGGCCGCGCCACACGAAAAAAAGAAACAACCGCCTCCTCTTTTCGGAGACGGTTGTCAAACAGGGTCAGCTCCACTCGTTGTGTGTGAAGCGGAAGGTTCCGTTTACAAATTCCGCCTTGTGCGTCATGGAGCGATATCCGCCCGCAAAGGCCACGCCCTTCAGCTCGCTGACGGCGTGCCCTTCCTTGGGAGTCACGATGATGGTATTTTCATCAATACGCGGATCATCGTAACGCACCTCGATGGTCCAAGGAGAGCTGTAATACTTGAAGCTCACGTAATCGTACTGTCCGTTTTTAAAAACAGGATAGCTCATATAGTATTCACGCGGGCTTGTAAGCTTATAGCTGACGGATACGATAGAATCCAAGCGCGCCTTCATCAGGTCAAGCTCTGCCTTCGTATAATTACTGTGGGTATCATACGCACCGTGGGCTTTGTCCTTGATCAGATTGGCATATCTGTCACTTCTGTCCTCATAGGCATGGAACAGCACGGTGGTCAAGCTGCAAAACGTCTCAACGTAGTTAAAATCAGCATAAACCACCGTTTCCACTCCGTTGGTGTAGGTCAACTTCAAATAGCCGCATCCGCAGAAATCGCGCGTAAGATTCTCGTCCAATACGTTGCAGACGCTGCCTGCAATGGTGGAGGTGCCGTTCTTGTCGTCCACCGCATAAAAGGCATCTGTGGGAACGTCCAAGATCTTAGTAAAGCCGTAGGATTTGAAGCGCTCCAGGTTGAACTTCTTACCGGTGCTGACCAAGCAATACAGAGGAACGATATACGTGCCAAAGCGTATGCTCTTCTCGCCTACGTACGACACCAGAAGATCATAATCCTCCGTGACGATCGTGCTGGTAAAGCGAACGCCAAGATCGCCATCCCTGATGCGCAGGGAGGCAGTGCCATTGGTCGCAAAGCGAACGGTGGCGGCGGTAACGGTCAAGTCATCCGTTACGTTCTCCAGCACCGCACCTGCGGGCAAAAGAAACTTCTCTCCGTTCAACACGCCGTACCAGCCTACGAACGTTCCTTCCTTCGTAGAAGGAGCCTCGGGCATGGAAACACTTCCGCCCGTGGGCGATACGGTTTCCACCACCTGCTCCTCAGACATAAAGGTCACAGTAGCGGCAAGCACCCCTGTTCCACTCAAAAGCATGGCAAGCGCAAGAGCCAAGATCAAGGTTTTAGTAAGTATTTTTTTCATATACGGTACCGTCCCCTACATAGCAAGCAGGGTATCCTTTTCGTATTTTGAACGGCATCTGCCGCACAGGGATGTCCTACACAGACCCGCATGAGGACTCCAAAAATGGTGATAAGCTCAGAAAAGGGTGCGGTGCTTTCGCAACGCCAAAAGCAAGATCGTTCCAAGCACGCCCGCAGATATCACCTCTCCCGCGCCAACTGTCATACAAAGGAAAAAATATCCCTCCGTCGCGCCGTAGGCGTGAGCCAAAACCAGCGGGATCACCAACGCATTCACCAAAATGTTGGGAAGGGGGATCAGTGCGAAGGAAAGCTTGCGCGAAACGAGCCCGCGCAGCATACGACAGCCAAGAACGCCAAAAAAGCTGGCCAGAGTTCCCACGACGATATCCAAAGGATGTGCCGCCGTCAAAAGACCCGCAAGAAAGCATCCCAGCGTCACACCCGGTACGGCGGTGGGAGTCAAGGCGGCCAGCACGCAAAGTGCCTCGGAAAAACGGACCTGTATCACGCCTTTATCGAGGCCAAAAGCATAAGCCAAGTAGGTCAACCCCACGTAAAGCGCGGCAATCAGCGCGCTCTGCGTTAAAAAGCGGATACGTTTACCAAATTTAGTATTCATTTTCATTTACTGCGTGAGAAGCTCAAAAAGCCTGTCACACTCTCCTTAGTTTTGTTTTTCGTGAGGATGGTTCCGAACTCACGGTTGCTCATAGGCAACTAACGATAACAGGGACCGGTCGGGTAAAAAAGAGGCTGCCGCTAAACGGCAGCCTCTCCTAATAAGTAATTAAATCAAATTGCCAATGTTGTCGTACTCGGGCATAGAGGCATCCTTTTCGGCATTGTAGAATGCGATGAACTGCTCAGCCAGACCGTTAGCGATCAACTGGCTGGCGGCCAAGTTAGCATCCAGAATGTCAAGGATGTTGTCGAGGGTCTCTACCACAGCCTCACCGTTAAGCTCAAGCTTGTAGTCCTCAGCGAAGGAAGGCAGCTCGCCCAACAGTGCGTTCTTCTTATCAAGCAGAGCGGCGCGGAGGAGAGTATCGGTATCCTTGCTGGTCACGCCCATAGCCTTCATGTAAGCGGCGGTGATGGTCAGGTCACCCTGAACTCTCACTTCATCAGTGAACTTCAGCTCAACATAGTGCTTCATGCAAGCCAGCAGGTGAGCCTCGTTCTGGTCATCGGTGGTCTCGATGTTGCCATCAACGTCAGCGATCACGTCAGTGTAAGGACCGTACTTGGTCTCAACACCGTCGATCTCGATGGTTGCCTGGTTAGCGGCAACGAACTTGAAGTATTCGCCGTAAGCTGCCTTGAGCTTGCCGTCAACAGCGTCGTAATCCTTGATTGCAATATTATTAGCCTCGCCCAGAGCAGAGATCAAGGTGTTCACGCTTGCAGCCAGGTCAACCAGCTTCTGATAATCCTCCTCAGCCTTGGTGAGAGTCTCGTAAAGAACCTTTACAGAGTTCTCAAGGTGAGTGAGATCCGCGTCAGCCTTGCCGGCGAACTCTACCTTGTAGATAGCGATATAAGCATCGTAAGCAGACTTAGCGGCATCAATTCTGGAACCGGCATCAACAGCCTCGTCGTGAGTCAGAACGATGGGAGCGATGTTGCCAACCTTAGCGGTCACGTCCTTAACGGACTCAGCGGCGGTAGCGGTAGCAGTCTTCAGCGTCTCAAGAGCGGGGAAGAAGTAACCGGTCAGGTAATCGTTATCCACGTAGGAGTCAGACCACTCGTTCACCTTGTAGGTGTCCTCGTAACCCATATCAGCGTTGGTGTCGTTCTCGGTGGTGATGTACACGATCTCGAACGCGCCGTAGAAGCTCTCGGCTTCCTTGCCGCTGGCAGCATCGTAAGGAACAGCGTCAAAGATGATAGCCTTGGTAGCGGCTACGTCAACAACGGACTCGGAGGTGATAACCTTCTCAGCCCACTCGCCCAGCTTCTTCCAAGCATCGATGATGTCGTTAGCACTGGGAGCAACAGCATTCTCGCCTGCCCAAGCAGCTACGGTAGCGTTCAGGGTAGCGATAGCGGCCTGCTTCTTGTCCAGGTCATCTCTCTTGGTCTTGATCGTAGCGAAGAGGTCAAGCAGGTTGAGCTTATCGGAAGCGGACTCACCGTACTGATAATCGTCAGCCAGATCCTTTACCAGATCCTCGCTGCCAAACTTGGTAAGAGCCTCAGCATACAGCTCGTCGTACTGAGCCAGCAGGTTCTTTGTGGGATCCTTCTCAAGCTCGGTCTCAAGCGTTACACCGTCTGCCTTATAAGGAGCGGGCTTCACAACGTGGCCGTCCTTGATCAGGTCGTAGATGGCATCCACGGGAGTCAACAGCTTAACGATGATCGTGTCAAGCTCTTCCTGAATCTTGGTCAGGTTGATGGCCAGACGAACCTCCTCCTTCAGGAGATCCAGAGCAACAATCGCATCCGTGTAGTTATCGATCATATCCTGCTGATCCTGACCGATAGTGGCGTTGTACTGACGGATCAGAGCGATATAATTCTCAGCCTTGTCGATGTACTTGTTGATGGTCTTGATGATCTCGATCTTCTGGTCGATCTGTCCAACCTCATCCTTCTCGTAGAAGCTCTGCTCAGCCAGCTTCTTCTCGATCAGGTCCTCAAAGCCGTCGGCAATGTCAGCAGCCTCTTCCTTGGAGATAGCGGCCTTGATGTTGGAAACAGCCAGCTTCTGAGCGTTCTCAACGTCCAGAAGGAACTGCTCGTACAGACCCTCAAGATCAGCGTCCTCAACTCTCGCGAGAGCGGCGGCCTTAGCGGCAGTGTAATCGGCAAGCTCAGCGTCGAAAGCGGCGGCAAGCTCAGTGATGCCGGCCTTGGTGGCGGCAGCGTTGATCTTGTTGGTGTACTCAGCCACCATAGCGGCAACGCCCTTGTCACCGTTCTTTACGCTATCCTTCGCGTTGATCGCGGCGATAGCCGCGCTCTTGTCACCTGCCAAAGGATCGATAACGGTCACAGGGATCAAGCACTTGATCTGCTGACCATCCTTGGAATAGGTCACCTCAACGTTGGTCATGCCGAACGCAAGCTTTACCTCGCCCACCATAGCGGACTCTACGGCAACAGTCTCGACACTACCGTCGTCATATGTAACCTTCATCTGCGCACCCGTGCAGTCGAAGGTCTCTCCGGCATTGTACTGGCTCTTCTCGAGCGTACCTGCCAAGTACTCAGCACTGAGTACCTTAGCTTGACCGCAAGAAGTAAAGGCGAACGCAAGCACGGCCACGAGAGCCAGTACCATTGCTACGTACTTTACAGCGCGGAACTTGCTGTTTTTTCCTTTTGTAAGCATAATTGCCTCCATATAAAATAGTTTGATACCTGTATTGTACACGATAACGCTAAAATATGCAACACTTTTTTACGAACGGTCGAAATAACGTATGAACGGTCGCAGCGTTTGCCAATCCGGGAAATTTCAGGAAATATGCGCGCCCTCTCACCAAAATTAACCAAAAAGACGCGATCAAGTGGAAAAATAACGCTCAAAAACCCCCCGTGCCTCCGTATAACGGTTCTTGGCAACGGAGACCTTTTCCCCGTTTTGCATAGTGAAAAAGAAACGACCGATCCTCTGGACGTGTCTCAGATTGACGATGAAGTTGCGGTGAGCGCGGTAAAAGCTATCGGCAGGAAGCCTCTCCATCACACTCACCAACGAGCCGATGCTCTCCACCGTTTCATCCTTGCAATGGAACACCAGATCGTTTCCAAACACCTCAATATAGAGAATATCATCCCTGGGCACAAGGGTCTCGCCGCCGTCTGCGGTATCGATCAGGAGACGGGGAGAGTCCTTCTTCTCCTGTCGGATGGCGCGCAGAAAGGGCTCGTACAGCTTTTGCTTGGTGATGCCCTTAATGACGTAAGCCACGGGAAAGACGGCATAGGCGGCCAGCGCGTATTCCGTATGACTCGTCACAAAGATAAATTCGGTCTCGCTGTCGTGAAAGCGGATACGCTTGGCAAGCTCGATTCCGTTGGTGCCGCCGATCTCCGTCTCAAGAAAGACAAGACGGTAGGGGCGCGCCTTGAAGGCCTCCGCCAAGCCACGGGCCGTTCTGAAGCTTTCTACCGTACACTCAAAGCGCAAGTCGGCCGCCAGGTGCTGCAGCTTGTTTACCAGCTCCTGCGCGTCCGCCACGTTACTGTCGCAAACGGCGATTCTGTACATGGTGTTTTTCTTCCTTTTTATTATATAGCGTTAAAAACGTGCAAAATCCTTGCCCAGAAGTGCGGCATACCCCACGCGGAAGGCACGTGCCGCCTCTCTTTTCTCCTCCTCCGTACCGTCCGTCATAGCGGTGTAGAAGTGGCGATACAGCTCTCCCGCCGCAGTCATCTCATGCAAAAGATGCTCCGCGCCGTCCAGTGGCAGCGTTTCGTCGGACACCTCCAGAGCGTAAACGCCAAGCTCGGCCGCCTCCCAACCGACAAAGACCGTATCGGGCGACACGATCCCCGTCAAGCGAAGACGGACGGCCGTCTTTTCATTGTATCCTTTTTTGCGAAGCAGGGTGCGAAGCTTCTCGGATGCTTGCGCGAAGCCGCGCGCGTGCGAAACGTCCAAGGAGCATTCCGCATAGCGATAAGTGCCCGCCTCCCGTCTTTCATAGGCAAGAGACCAGCCGTTCCCCCTCGGTACAGCCGTCAGCTCCACGTAGCCGTCACCCTCATCCCCGCCAAAGGCGTTGCTTTGAAAGGCACCGGAGTAGGCGTACACACTATTGGCGACGACCTTGAAGCCATCGTGCTTTTTCCCCGAAAGGGCAATATAGTCCGCGCCAAAGGAGGCCAAGTCCTCCTCGGTAATGGGTGTATTCTCGCTTCCCTCTCCTGCCAGATCGGTACGTCCGCAAAGAATGGAAAGATGCCCCTTGGGTGTTGAGTGATTTCCGAGAAAGGGAGACACGGTGCAGCTCTTGCCACGGTATCCCCATCCGTACACCGTCACACGCAGATCGTAGAAATGAACGCTTCCCAGCACCTCGTCCGAAAAGACGTGAACGTTTTTCGGCCATCTCTTGCTTTTCCAAAAGCCGTTTTTCTCAAAATGGTCCTCCGGTCCGGGGGTAATGATGAAATTACACCACTCTCTTTCTTGAAAGGCTCGCGCAAGAAACATCATCGTTTCATTGGTGAAATAAGCCTTATCCACCAGATTTCCTCCAAAGATCACGATCTGCGCGCGGACCTCGTCCACGTGCTCCAGCAAGGTCAGCAGGGCTTCCTTGACCTCCTCGCGGCGGGTGTCACCCGTCCCTTGCCGTAAAACCGCTACGGGCCGTCCGATGTAAAGATCGCTGAGGCATATTACCCTTACGGCATCATCCGTCCTCATTTCGTTCTCCATTTTGTGTCCCTCCTCGGTGGAAATTTCCTTCCATTTATATACGTGCCCGTGCCCGCGCCTTTTGCTTCGCGTGACAGGGCGGCCGCTTCTCCATTATTATTTTATCATACAAGTGGCACAAAGTCAAGTTTTTGCCCTTTTTTTCTTAAAAGGGACAGTCATTTTGAGGCTGTGCGCAAAAAAATGAAAAAAGTTTCATTTCCCTATTGATTATGCGAATAGGATTTGATATAATATGGGTGATAGTCTTTGGCAGATGCCACACGGAGGAAACCGCTATGTTGAACATGGCCGTACGAAATACAAAAAAATTAGTCAGAGAAAGAGTAAAGGAGGAGAACGTCCGCATCGGCCGCTTCTTCACCAAAAAGGGCACGGCCGCCCTCATGGCCGCTATGGCGCGCCCCGCCTCAAAGGAAACCGTCACCGTGCTTGATCCCGGCGCGGGCACGGGCATTCTGTCCGCCGCCCTGCTGGAGAGGCTTTGCCTCGGCGGCGGTGTCAAAACGGTATTTTTGACCTGCTATGAAAACGACGAGATGATGCTCCCCATGCTGGAGAACAATCTGACCCGTCTGCGCAGAAAATGCCGTCACGATTACGGTGTCATTTTGAAGTTCACCGTTTTGCGCGAGAATTTCGTCACCGCAGTGGCAGAGGCCGAGACCACCGCCCTGTACGATTACGTCATTATGAATCCCACGGACGAGCTGTACCCCAAGGAGTCCGCAGAGGTGACCGCCGTGGGTGCTCTCGCGGCGGGTGCCACGAACCTTGCGTTTCTGTTTACCGCCATGGCCGCCCGCTCCATCGCGGAGGGGGGAGAAATGGTGGCTCTGCTGCCCACCGCCTTCGCCACGGGCGTGTACCTTGAGCGCATTCGCTTGGATCTGCTCTCCCGCGCTCGCCTGACCCGCTTCCACCTGTTCGCCATCAAGGCCAAGCGCGACGGTGCGCCCGACGGGATCCGTCCTCATATGGTACTGCGCTTTGAGCGCACGCCCATGCCCGAAAACGCCACCGTATCCATTTCCTCCTCGTACAGCGAGGGGGACGGCGGCGACATCGTTTCCCTCCCCCCCTTCTCCTACAGCCGTATCGTGAACGAGAAAAACGGCACCTTGCTTTTGGTAAAGTCCGAGGAGGAGGCGGCCGTTTTGGCACAGGTGGAGGGCTTACCCGAAACCTTTACCTCATTGGGCCTTAAAATGCGCACGGGCCTCACGTTAGAGTCCCGTTATCCCGACGCCATCCGCGACGCGGCGGTTGACGGTGCTATCCCTCTGATCCATCCAAAGAGCATCGATACGGGCTTCGTACACCTCCCCACCGAAAAATACATCATTCCCGTGATCCCCTCCTTGGTGCAGAAGAACAAGAATATGCTCTTCATCAAGCGTGTTCCCGCCAAAAGCGAAAAAAGGCATCTGCTTTGCGGTGTTTACCTGGCCGCTCAGTTGCCTCGCTGTCCTATGATCAGCACCCACAACAAGCTGAACTACGTGGATTTCACCGATGACAGAGAAATGGACGCCGCCTTCCTTTACGGTCTGTACGGCGTGCTGTCCTCCGATCTGTACGAGAAATACTGCCTGATCCTCTCCAAGTCTCCTCAGATCAATGCCACCGAGTACGCGAACCTCCCCTTGCCCGACGCCAAAATACTGCGCGAGATCGGCCAAAAGCTCTTGGTCTCCAGGCAGTTCACTCCACGCGCCTGCTCTGCCGTGGTGGAAGCCGCCCTTCGTCCCAAGCGCTCGCATTTCATTTGATGGGAAAATAAAAAAATAACTTTTTTTCAAAAAGCTATTGCATTTTTTCTTTACATATGATATAATACCACTACTGTAATAATGCGTTTTTGCCCTTTTTCGGGAAAAACGAATGATTTTTCCCGATTTTATGGGATATTTGGAGGAAAATATGGAAACCTTTTTATTCATAGCAATGATCGCCCTGCTTGCTTTGGGTGTTCTTCTGACGGTTGCGGTGCTGATGCAGCACGGCAAGTCCTACGGTCTTTCCGGCACCATCGCCGGCGGTGCCGAAACCTTCTTCGGCAAGGATAAAGGCGGCCGTATCGACAAGCTTCTCTCCCGTGTGACCACAGTGATGGGCATCGTATTCGTCGTTCTCGTGCTTCTGGTCTACGTGCTTCAACCCGGTGATTACACCACCACGTCAAAGAACCAGAGCTTCGAGAATTTCTCTGAGAACATCAGCTCTAACGCTACCGAAAGCACTACCGAAACTAAGTAATGAAAAAAGCGGGCTGCCTCGATCTACGGATCGGCGGCCCGCTTTTTTGGAGGATCCCGTGAAACACAACAGAAAAAATTTAAAAACCAAGAAGGTGACAGCCCCCAAGCACCGCCGACGTCCTACCGATCGCAAGCCGACCAAGCACGGTAAGGAACGGGAAGCAGAGGGCCTTTTCTCCGCCACCCGCCAAGGCTTTGGCTTTGTGACGGTGGAGGGAGAGGAGGAGGATATTTTCATTCCCGCCTCTCACACCATGGGCGCGCTCCACGGCGACTCGGTGGAGATCCGCATCCGTAAGCTCCCGGGCGGCAAGACCGAGGGACGTGTGGTCCGCTTGATCGACGCGCAGGACAAGCTGTACACGGGCGTTCTCTACGCCCATCACGGCAGAGGAAAGGGCAGTCGCGGCAACAGCCTGTACGTCATGCCCGACGACCGTCATCTGCCCGACGCGCTCCCCATCGCCTCCGCGGAGGCAAGCATCGGAGACAAGATCGCCTTTTACGTAGAGCGTGGGCGTTTTCTCTCCGCCCGCTTTTACCGCAGCTTCGGCCCTGCTTATACCAAGGATGCCAATTACGAAAGCATTTTGACTCAAAACGGCATTGAGGTGGAGTTTGAGTCCGAGGCAGAGCGAGAGGCGGAAAGGCAGAGCCGTCTTCCCGTAACGGAAGAAGGTCGCTCTCGCGTGAAGGGACCCGTGTTCACCATTGACGGCGCGGATGCCAAGGACTTGGACGACGCCGTTTCCCTTGAGATCACCGAAGACGGTTACCTGTTAGGCGTGCATATTGCCGACGTTTCTCATTACGTCCAACCCAAAACGCCCTTGGACCGCGCCGTCATGAAGCGGGGCACCAGCGTATACTTTACCGACAAGGTAGTGCCGATGCTTCCCACCTCTCTGTCAAACGGTGCCTGCTCCCTGCATCCCGGCGGGGACAAATACACCCTGTCCGCCTATATCTCCTTGGACAGGAGGGGACGCATCAAGGCGACACGCATCGAAAAAACGGTGATGAACAGCGACGTGCGCGGCGTTTACGCCGAGATCAACGACCTGTTTGAGCAGAAAAAAGCCTCTCCCTTTTATGAAAAATACGAAGCCGTCTATCCCACCCTCTTTGATATGCGCCGTCTGTATCTGCTTTTGGCAGAAAAAGCCCGTGGAAGAGGCTATATGGAATTGGAAAGTGCCGAAGCAAAGATCCTTCTCGACGAGCGCGGTGAGCCGACGGACATCATCCCCCGCGAAAGAGGAGACGCCGAACGGATGATCGAGCATTTTATGCTCACTGCCAACGAGGCGGTAGCAACCCTGCTATCCAAGAAGGGCTGTCCCTGCGTGTACCGTGTGCACGACGAGCCGCCCGCCGATAAGCTTTCCTCCTTCCTGCGCTACGCTCACAATCTGGGCTATGAGACGGGCGAGTTTTCCGAGATGCCCTTGACCTCTCTTCCCTTCTGTCACCTTTTAGACGAGGCGAGAGCAAAGGGAGCGGCCGCCGCCATCTCCTTCCCCATGCTTCGCACCATGTCCAAGGCGGAATATACTGACAAAAGGCGGGGGCATTTCGGTCTTGGTCTGACCTACTACTGCCATTTTACCTCCCCGATACGCCGTTTGTCGGACTTGGCCACCCACAGGATGCTGAAGGCCGTTTTATTCGAAGACAAAGCCGCCGCCTCCATGGCCTCCTACGCCCGCCGCGCCGCGGCGGCCGCCACGGAAAGCGAGCTTCGCGCCTTGGCCGCAGAAAGACAGATCGACGCGCTCTACAAGACCCTTTGGGCGGAAAAGCACGTCGGTGAGGTCTTTGACGCCATGCTTTACAGTTTGCAAAGCTTCGGCATGTTCGCCCTGCTCCCCAACACCTGCGAGGGTCTCATCCCCTTGGACGAGCTTCCCTTCGGCACGGTATACGATGAGGAGATGGGACAGCTCCGCTACAAGGACGTCGTTTACCGTCCCGCCGATCCCATTCGGGTACGGATCGAAGAAGCTGAGCTTGCCTCGCGCCGCATTCGTCTTTCCATTGTTTTGTAAATAATTCTTTACTTTTAAGGAGAATATTATGACCAACGCAGAAAAAGTAGTATCCCTTTTGATGGAGCAAGGAAAAAGGATCGTGTTCGCGGAATCCTGCACGGGAGGCCTTGCGGCCGCCGCCTTGGTGGACGTGCCCGATGCCTCACGCGTGCTTGATATGTCCTTCGTGACCTACGCCAACGAGGCAAAGATCTCCCTGGTAGACGTTTCCGCCGACACGCTCGCCACTCTCGGCGCGGTCAGTGAGCAGACCGCAAGGGAAATGGCGGAGGGTGCCTGTCGCAGAAGCGGTGCCGACGTGGGTGTCTCGGTGACGGGCATCGCGGGGCCCGGCGGCGGAACGCCTGAAAAGCCCGTGGGAACGGTGTGCTTCGGCTTTTGCTTGGACGGCGACACCTCCACCTGCACCTGCCATTTCGAGGGGCTTGACAGAAGAGGGGTACGCGAGGCCTCCGTGGCCTTCGTCTTCCGCACCTTATCCGTGCTTTTGCAAAAAAAGCAAGGATAAACCATCAGAAAAAAGAGAGCAAGCTTTGCCGCTTGCTCTCTTTTTATACAGACTCACGCCTCCTCAAAGGCGATGCGCGTTTTTCCCTCCGGAAAAAGAACGGTAACGGTGGTGCCCTCGCCTTCCTTGCTGTCCAGGCGAAGCTCGCCGCCGTGATACTCTACGCCGTGACGAACGATGGAGAGACCGAGGCCTGTGCCGCCGATCTCCTTGGAATGGCTCTTATCCACCCGATAGAAGCGTTCAAACACTCTGTCCTTATGCTCCGCGGGAATGCCGATACCCGTGTCGCGCACCGTGATCACGGTGCCTCTGTCGCCGTCGCCCACGTAGATCTGCACGTCGCCGCCTCTTTTGTTGTACTTGATGGCGTTGTCGCAAAGATTGTAGATCACGTCGTACAGAATAGGCTCGGCGGCCCGCACCGTTTCGTGGGTGCCGTCCAAGCTCAGGCTCACGTCCATGGCATCTGCGGCGGGACGCAAATGGGTCAAGACCTCCTCGGCAAGACGGTAGAGGTCTACCTCGCCGTAATCGTATGGCAGACTGCCGTCCTCAATGCGGGAAAGGCGGATAATGTCGTTGACCAGAGTCAAAAGACGCTGGGCCTCGCTGTAAATGTTTCCCGCGAAATCCCGCATATCCTCGGACGCCACCAGGCCGTTTTGCATCAGCTCGGCAAAGCCCGAAATGGAGGTAATGGGTGTCTTCAATTCGTGGGAAACGTTGGCGGTGAATTCCCGTCTGAATTGCTCAAGACTTCTTTTTTGCGTTTCATCGAGAACCAGTGCCACCGCGCCTACGATGCGGTCGTTTTGCAAAACGGGGCTGCCGAGAAGACGGTAGTACCGCCCCTCTCTGACCACCGATTTTTCCTTGTGCTTGCCCTCTAAGGCACTTGCCAGCACGCGGTCGATCTCCTCCGCGCCGTCCTCGCGGAAATTGCGCGCCGCCCCGTTGGAGGAAAGCAGTACGCCTCCACGGTCCACGATCAAAATGCCCTCCTCCATGTTCTCGGAAAGCACGCGGAACTCCTCCTGCTTTTGTCTGGCTTGCGCCAATTGCTTCTCAATGGTCCCCTTTTGCTTTTCCAAATAGCGGAAAATGGGAGCAAGCTCCTCATAGCCGCCATCCGTGGGAGGACGCTCAGGGTCGATCCTTAAAAGAGGAGCGGTGATCCGCTTCGCAAGGATCCAAGCAGGCAGCATCCCAAGCAAGACGAGCCCCGGCACAAAAATGGCGGCGGGAAGCAAAAAGCCTCTCGCAAAGGAGATCTCTCCTCCCGCAAGCTCGGTGTAGGGCATTACCGCGATACCAAACGCCAAAAGCCCCAAGGCTGCCATCAGAAACAACAGGACACAGCAGGAAACAAATATCTTTTTCCTCATAAAATGTAAATAGTTCTTTCCTTTTTTAGAGTAATATCCAAGAAAGTGCCACCAAAAGGGTGCCGCCGATCAACAAAGCGAGAGTAGCCTTATGACCGAAATACTGCCTGACGAAGGTCATCAAAAGGCTGAAAAATCCACCCCCAAGCAAGGCACTGCCCAAAAGACCGAGCAGCACCAAGGCACCCGAAAGCGACAGGACGAGCGCGGTGAAGGCCACGTAGCCCACCATCACGCCAAAGAATACCAAAGCACCGAGAAGGACAAAGGAAAAATACAAAAGCGGATGCGCCATGCGCAGGCTGTCGTCCGTATCCTCGCTGATATAATGTCCTTCCACACGGCAGGTGCGGAAGGAGGGTCTCAAAAGGACGGAGGCATCGGGCAAGGAAAGGAAGTCCTCCTCCTCTTCCTCCAAAAGCGCAAGCTCGTGCTTTTCCCTGATGGGTCGCAAAACCTTGTCAACAAACCGTTTTCTTCCAAGATAGGGAAAGCGGTACACTTCTGTGAGACGGACGCCCGTCTCGGCCAAGTCTCCCGCCAGACGGTAATTCCGATCCTCCAAGGCCTCCACCGTCAGCAAGCACACGCGGGCGAGCATGCGAGGCGCGTCCTCCTCGTATTTCTCGCACGGAGCCCCCGCTCCCGCGTCGCAAAGTGCGGCGGCCTGCCTGAGCGCGCTCACGTACTCCGTCACCTCACCCGCCGAAACGGCAAGGGACGTCTCCGTCCGCTCGGCGCTACCGTAATAAAATTGCTTCACGCGGAAGAAAAGATCCTTCACGCCGTCTATCGTTTTTTCCGTCATGCTCCTCTCCCGTTTCACAAAAAATCCACTAAAAAGCAATGTCCGCAATTGGGGCAACGGACGTAAAAAACTCCGGTGCGCGGCTCAAGCTCCAGCTTGAGATCGCATTCGGGGCAAATGCGCGTCAATTCATCCTTGTCATAAGACAATCCTTCCACGATCTTCGCACCTATATTTACCACACGGCAAAAGCGTTCATTCTCTCTTTTTCTTGCCGCCGCGTTTTTGGAAAAAACGCGGAAAAGGCAGCCCGCAATAGGCAAAACCGCAACGGCTAAGACCCATAATTTAAACGAAAGCACGCCCAACACCAAAAATGTCGCGGCAAGTCCAAGCAAGAAAAAATACAAGGTGTCCGCTTTATCGGCGGATAATATTTTTTTCAGCTTCATAAGCTTCCTTTCCGTGGGTCAGACCCACTTTACAAAAAATCGGAGCGAAACAGGTGCAACAGTGCTTCCGCGTCCTGCGCGGCACGCGCCGCAAGTGCTTCGTCTCTTAAAAGGATCATTGGATCATCCGCAGGAAAACCGTTTTTCTCCCAATCGGCAAACAAACGCCAACGAATATGCGACAGCAGTGCCGACTCGATCCAGTACAAAAGGGGAAACGAGAGCCGCCTCTCCTTCTTTTTCAGCGCGAGATACAGAGGAACGCCGTCCGAGGGATCGTGCCACAGATCGGCGAAGGCGAGATCGAATCCGTCCGAGGGGCAGTCATCCAAGTACGCAAGAGCGTCCGCCTCCACCACCCTCACCTTCTCTTTATGCGGAAAGTGTGGAAGAATATGCGTTCGGAACAGGCGTATCACATCGGGGTCCCGTTCCACCACCGTGACGCTCTCCACGCTTTCCTTTTGGGATGCCATCAAGGCAAAATATCCAAGGCCCAGCCCCAGCGTGAGAACGCGGCCCTCTGCCGCCGACACCGCCTCTCGCATGGTCTCGATCTCGTTGGGCGTCACCGTCATCCATTCTCTGCCATCCTCCAGAACGGCAGGATAAGAAAAAGACTCGGTGAAATACCCGACGGTGGGGATCTCCTTAAAATCCGCGGTGCGTTTATCAGCCGCCGCCACGAAAAGCTCATAGGGGGCGTAACGCTTCCACGTCAACGTCCACCGTCCCTCTTTCGCCTCACGAAACGGGATCAGACGAAAATAATCATTGCTTTTGTAAACAGACGGTTGCAATTCACGGATAGACGGCAAAAGATATTCCTTAGCGAGGATGCGATGCGTCTCGTTCGTTTCGGGCGACAAGCCGCCCGCCGCCAACAGCATACCGTACACCGCCGCCCGCCGCGCGTCGGCCTGTGCGGTGGGCGACAATGTGTCCGTCTCCCCCACCAGCTCGAATACGTCCTCCGCCGTTACAAGACAAGGGCACAGGTTCAGCAGGGTGCTGTAGAAGCGCAATACGGAAAATATCTCCTCGCGCCGACGGCGCAAAAGCTCTGTGTTTTCGTTCATTTCCGTCTCCGTTTCCGTTTTCGCGCCATTGTTATTTTTCTTATTATACCGCATTTCGACAAAAAAAGCAATATTCGCGCGAAAAAAAACGGAGGAAATCCGTTTTTTTCAGCCTTTTCCTTCTTTTTACCTTTTTTATGTGAAAAAACCCACAATCTCTTGCCAAATCGAAGAAGGTATGATATAATTTAACTGTAATTTTTTTGGGGAGGACACACATGAAAGCAGTTATTAGTGTTACAGGCAAGGATGCCATCGGCATCATTCACAAGGTCAGCGAGCAATGCGTTACGTACAGCGCAAACATCGTTGACATCTCTCAGTCTGTTTTGAAGGAATTTTTCACCATGGTGATGGTGGTCGAGATCGACACCCTGACCGTCTCCTTTGGCGATTTTGTAGACGCCTTGAACAAGCTGGGCAAGGAAAACGGCTTGGAGATCCACACCATGCACGAGGACATCTTCAACGCCATGCACAAAATCTGAGCACCGTACGGAAAGGATTCTTTATGTATAACACCGAAGAAATACACGAAACAATACGCATGATCCGAGACCAAAACCTGGACATTCGTACCGTGACCATGGGCATCTCGCTCTACGACTGTGTCAGCGAGGACGCAGACAGGCTTTGCGACAGGATCTACGACAAGATCACAAGGACGGCGGAAAAGCTTTGCCCCACCGCCGAAACCATCGAAAAGGAATACGGGATCCCCATTATCAACAAGCGCGTATCCGTCACCCCCATCTCTCTCGTGGCGGGTGCCATTCCCGAAGATAAGATCGTGAACATAGCACGCACCATGGACAGAGCGGCGGATGCCCTCGGCATCAACTTCATCGGCGGCTACAGCGCGCTGGTGCAAAAGGGCACGCCTCGCGTGGCGCGCGCCCTGATCGAATCTCTGCCCGAGGCACTCGCGGAAACGGGCAAGGTATGCTCCTCCGTCAATTTGGCCTCCACCAAGGCAGGCATCAACATGGACATGGTGGCCCGCATGGGTGAGATCATCCGTCTGTGCGCCGAGCGCACCGCAGACCGCGCCTCGATCGGCTGTGCCAAGCTCGTAGTCTTTGCCAACGTCCCCGAGGATAATCCCTTTATGGCGGGTGCCTTCCACGGCGTAGGCGAGGGCGAGAGCGTCATCAACGTGGGCGTTTCCGGCCCCGGCGTGGTGGCCGCCGCCATCAAGGAGGCGGGAGAGTGCGACTTCTCCGCCTTGGCGGATACCATCAAAAAGACCGCCTTCAAGATCACCCGTATGGGTCAGCTGGTAGCCTCTGCCGCCTCGAAGCGTTTAGGCGTTCCCTTTGGCATCGTGGACCTGTCTCTCCCCCCCACCCCCGCCGTTGGCGACTCGGTGGCGCGTATCCTTGAGAACATGGGTCTTGAGCGTTGCGGCGGACACGGCACCACCGCCGCCCTTGCCCTCCTCAACGACGCGGTTAAAAAAGGCGGCGTTATGGCATCCTCCCACGTGGGCGGCCTTTCGGGTGCCTTTATCCCCGTATCCGAGGACGAGGGTATGATCGAGGCGGCATCCATGGGTGCCCTCACCCTTGAAAAGCTGGAGGCCATGACCGCCGTATGCTCCGTAGGTCTTGATATGATCGCCGTACCCGGCGACACCCCCGCCTCCACCCTCTCGGCTATCATTGCCGACGAGCTTTCCATCGGCGTGGCCAACACCAAGACCACTGCCGTCCGCATTATTCCCGCCATCGGCAAGACGGTGGGCGACTCCGTATCCTTCGGCGGTCTTTTGGGCGACGCGCCCATCATGCCCGTGCGCCCCTATTCCGCCGATGCCTTCATTGCTCGCGGCGGCCGTATCCCCGCGCCCATTCATTCCTTGAAAAACTGATCCGTCCGAAAGGAGTGTCTGCTATGAAAAACAATCTTCGTCCAAGAGTTCTCTCCGGGGTATGTCACGATCTTCTTTTGACCCGTCCCACCATCTTTGTCAATAACGAAAAGAAGCACCGTAGCGGCCACGTGGGACACGGTCTCGCCTCCTTTGGCAAGGGAAAGATCATTGATTTCTATCCCAACTACGCCTACGACAGATGCGAGGGTCACTCGGCCTTCGGTTGGATGGAGTACCGCATCTCCACCAATGGCGGAAAGAGCTTTGGCAGAGCGAGAAAGCTATCCTATTCCTACGAAACCATGCTACAAGGCGTGCACACCATCTCGGTGGAAAAGGCGGTCTCGCCCCGCGAGGACGTGATCGTAGCCATTTGTCTGGTCAACAGCCAGTACGAGCCCGTTTGCTGTGAGCCTTGGGGTAACCCTACGGCCATTCGCTCGGAGGACGGCGGCAAGACCTGGTCGGAGCCCGTGGAGGTATCTCCCTATCCCGGACGCGCATACGATGCGTTGTATCACAACGGAAGCATATACGTTTTGGAGTTTTGTCACGACGGAAGCACCACCTTCCTCGGCCACCGTCCGGAGCATTTGTACCGTTTGTTTAAGAGCGACGACGAAGGAAGAAGCTTCCACGAGGTTTCCGTGATCCCCTTCCCCGATACAAAGGATCGCGCCTACGGTGCTTTGACCGTCTCGCCCGAGGGGAAGCTGATCGCTTATACGTACAATTTTGCCGACGAGACCCATATGGACTGTGCCATCAGCGCCGATATGGGCGAAACCTGGGAATGGGTGGGCACCTCCTACGTGGCCAAGAAAATTCGCAACCCACAGGTTGGCATTTTGGACGGTCAATACGTTCTGCACGGCAGAAGCGGCGGTTGGGAGGATGCCGATTTCGTTCTCTACACCTCCGCCGACGGCATTCACTGGGACGAGGGCACCGTGCTTGTCCAAAAGAAAACGGCTTGCTTTTATTCCAACAACGTCACCGTAACGGATGAAGCGGGCAAGGAGAGAATGCTGGTGCAGTATTCCGAAAACATCTTCGAAAACGTCAAGCCCACAGATAAGGGCTGGAGCTCTCAGGTCAACGTAATGCACTTTTGGCTTGAAAGCAAATAATTCCAAAGAGAAAGCGAGAGTCACACCGTCTGCTTACGGCAGGCGGTCGCTCTCGCTCTTTTTTATTTACGCAAACAAAATGCTTTTATCTCTTATCCGTCATTCCCACGAAGTAGTCTGCGCTGACACCGTAAAATCGGCAAAGCTTGATCAGATCCTCGATCTTCAGCTCGGCGCGTCCCTCCTCGATATGGCTGTACCCCTGCTGGGACTTGTTGATCACCTGCGCAACCTCTCTTTGGGTCAGGTCCGAATCCTCTCTCAAATTCCGCATTCGCTCTCTGTAATTCATAAGCCACTCCTTCCGCCTCGTTCGCGTTAAAGTGTACCATACTCCAAAATTGAGTATTGACAAATACTCAAAGATTGAGTATAATTGTGTTATGCGGAGCGTGTTTTTCGGTGCGCGGCTCTCCGCGACAAGCATTTTATTCACACCTTGCACGAACGACATCAACACGAAAAGGAGCATTTTCAATGAACAACAACACCACCCGTTTTTTATTGACGTTTTTCCTCGGCTGGATCGGAAGCCTGATCATCAACCACTCGGGCTTTAAGCCTGCCGGCTTCACCTCCAGAACCGGCGCGTATATTATTTGGGGATATTTGACCTGCGGCATTTACAGCCTGGTCGCCGCTATTTGCAACCTTTCCTTTGACCCTGCCAAGGAAAAGAACATCGGCTACAAAAAGGACTGATTTCTTTTTCCCTCAACACCGAAACGGGAGGAGACCCGAAAAACACGAAAAAAGCCTTGCTTTTTGATTAAAGCAAGGCTTTTTCAATCGAAAGTGCCGCATCACTTCTGCTCGGGTGGCCGGCCATTCTTACTTTGAAAGCCGTAGTAGAGGCATACCCCGTCAGCGCAATACACTCTGCAGTCCGCGCAAAAGTTGTCAAAATGCTGCCACTCCTCACGCTCCTCGTAGCAGTTGCCCTCGCTGATGCAATAGGGCTGGTGGTCGTAGGGGCCGCTGGGCACCTGCACCCATACCTTCTTTTTGTAAGGGACGGTCATACGGGCAAAAGCCTCGGAAGGGCCGTCGTAAAAGACCTCTACGGTGTTATAAACACCGTAAAAAACAGAATCGCCCAGAGATTTGACGGATGCGGGCAAATACACCTTTTTCAGCTTCCGGCAAAGCGAAAACGCCTTGTCCGCAAGGGCGGTAAAGCCCTCCGAAATATGCGCCTCCACGATGGCCTCGCGCTCACCGTACCCCCAATAAACCTCTTCGTTTTCCTTCTCGGGCTCTATAAAAAATACGCCGTTGCCTCGATCGTTTCTTATCATGCCGTTTTCCCCTTCCTTCCCGTATGCTCTCTGCTTTAACTATACTCCTTTTTGAAGGAAATGTCAAGAGCATCCTATCGTGTACGCGATGAAATTTTTCCGATACCGGCTTGTACCGCTCCTTCGGCGCAAGTCGCCGCATCCCCGCGTGCGAGGCGAAGCACCCGAAATCCGCCACAAGCCGTCTTGATTTTTCTTCCAAAAGAAAAACCAATAACTTCCCTCTTGTTTTTTCGTTGCGACACGTGTATAATAGAATCATCAAAAACGAAAAAGGAGTCTCTAAAATGAATTGGCAGTCAATTTTGGATACGGTTATTTCTTGGACGATGTCCGCCGGTATTAAAGTGGTAATTGCGTTGATCGTGATGTTTATCTCTTTCAAAGCGATCAACCTTGTCGCAAGAAAAATAGAGAGATCGACGAATCATAAAAACGCGGACAAAACCATCCTGCGGACGCTTGCGTATGTTTTCAAAATAGGCATGAAAATCGTGGTCGCCGTTTGTCTTGTGGGATACGTTGGCATCGATACCAGCGGGCTCACCGCGCTGATTACATCTCTCGGCGTTTGTATCGGTCTTGCCGTCAACGGCGCGCTTTCCAATCTTGCGGGCGGTGTCCTGATCATTTTCACCCGTCCGTTTCGCGTTGACGACTTCATAGAAGCGCAGGGCTATTCGGGAACGGTGGAGGACATCCATATCACAAACACCAAGCTCCGCACCCCCGACAACAAAACCATCTTCATCCCCAACGGCGCGCTTTCCTCGGGTACCATCGTGAACTATTCCATGAAGGACGTACGCCGCTTGGACGAGGTGTATTCCATTGCCTATTCCTCGGATTTCAACAAGGCAAAGAAGATCCTCGCCGAGCTTTACGAGGCCCATCCTCTCGTGCGCAAGGATCCCGCCATTTTCATTCGCGTAAGCGCGCATTCGGCCTCGTCCATTGACATCACCGCCCGTGTTTGGGTCGACAGTGCCGATTATTGGACGGTCAAATTCGATATGCTTGAGGCGGTAAAGGAAAAATTCGACCAAGAGGGCATTGAAATTCCCTTCAACCAGATGGACGTGCATATCAAGAAGGATTGATCGGGCGACCTGTCATAAAGTAGGTTTTGAACTACCGAACAAAGCAAAAGGAGTACGGACAGTTTTGTTCGTACTCCTTTTCACACGCCTTGCCTGCAAGGTATATTGTGTTACACCTTGCGGTGTACTGTCGGGTAGTAATGAAATGTTTAAGTGATATGCCTCGCTAAGCTCGGCGTGATATTTTTGCTCCGCAAAAGTGATATTGCTCCCGCCGATCGCAGTGATATTCTATTCGCCTCTTTCTTCCAACGCGCGTAGCGCATATCACGTCCGAAGGACATATCACGCACGAAGTGCATATCACTCGCCGTAGGCGAATAGAGCTGGCGCACCTGCTTTATCGCAGGTGCGCCGAGGGGAGATCAGTCTCTCCACTTGATATAGTCGTCATACTCCTCTTGGCTGTGAAATCTGGGCTCGTCGTGGTAGGGATTGAGGTCCGTGTCAGGCTTCGGCACGATGTCCACGTGCCCCCGATTCACCCGCCCCGAATTGCTGTAATCGGTATAGTCATAATCTCCCAAGCGGTACTTCCCCGCTGTGATGGGAAAGGGCACATACTTGGCGCAATCAAAATGGACGGCGTAGTATCCCACTACGCGCCCCTCCGATACCGCAAAATTCTCCGCATCCAGGGAGTCATACTCCGTCTGTCCCTCGTAATCGTCGGGGTTTGCCCCCTCTTGATGAAGATCTCTCGCCTGCCACACCGAGCGAAGCGTCAGGATCTCCCGCTCCAGCTCCGCTGAGATCTCCGCCTTCGCCATATCTGCGGCAAACTCTTGTCCTTGCTCCAAAACGTAGCATTTCATCGTTTTGTTCCCCTTTTTATAAAGATTCGATTGAATTGCAATTTATTATACCACACTTCCCTAACGTATGTCAAGGGCCTTTCGCGGCATGAAACACCGCCGACAACACGGAAACGAACCAAAAAGCACCCACGAGGGGTGCTTTTTGGTTGGTGGGGGATGGTTAATGGAAGGCGAACATTGTAAAGTAAATTGCGTCAATTATTAAATTCGGCTATCATATCACAATTTAAAATTTTTGTCAATCATTAACTAAGACGTGTACCGCATTTCTCTTTCTCATACCGCGCAGAAGCGAACCAAAAAAACTCGACCAAGGGCGTGTTCTCCCTTGACAAATCACCTCGGGTATGTCATAATATTCTCAAAAGAAACGAGGCGCGCCTACCATCCTGTATGAGTTGAAATTCAAGAGCGCCGCCGCCAATGTGGCTTACTGCTGAACCGTGAAAGGAAAATTAACATGTTTAACTTGCAACCCTACCAAGGGAACGAATCCTATATTTTTGTCAGTTATTCACACAAAGACCAAGAAACGGTCTACTATATTCTTGAGGCAATGCAGCAGAAAGGCTATCGATTATGGTATGATGAGGGCATCGACCCCGGCACTGAGTGGGCCGATGCAATTGCCAATCGCATCCGAAAATGCAAATTCTTTCTTGCCTTTATTTCACAAAACTATTTGAATTCCGAGAACTGCAAAGATGAGCTGAGTTTTTCCAGAGACATCGAAAATATAGAACGACTTTTAATCTACTTGGAGGATGTGACCTTACCCGACGGTATAGCGATGCGTGTGAATCGCCTGCAGTCAATTTGCAAGTACAAGCATAAAGACGAAGGTGTTTTTTACAATACTCTGTATTCTGTCAAAAAGCTTGATTGCTGCAACACGGCCAGAATACCTGTTGTCATCCCTCACTACGCCACTCTTAAATATCCAAACGGTGACCATTATGTAGGATATGTGGAAGGCCAAGAGGAAGAATTTGCGCCTGAAGGAAAAGGGAAATATACATTTTCAAACGGTGATGTGTACGAAGGAGAATTCGAATGCGGCTTCCGCATATACGGGAAAATGACATACGCCAACGGCGATGTGTATGAAGGCCATTGGTCACCGATTGAAATATGCGAAGAATCTTGTAACATCCTCGGCGGAGAAGAAAAAAACGGAGAAGGTATCCTTCACTATGCCAACGGTGATGAATACAATGGATCTTGGCTCAACGGAAAAAGGCACGGGCAAGGAATTTTCACCTCATTGGATCAAATGTGCATATACGTAGGCGAATGGTTCAACGATCAAAAGCATGGCGAAGGAAAAATGATTTATGCCAACAAAACTACTAAAAAAGGAAAATGGGAGAACGATAAACTTATAGAATGGATCGAAACCGAACAAAAGCTCCCCTAGCAAAGCACCCACGAGGGAGTTTTTACGCCATAGTCTTGCGAAGTATGAAACCTTCGGTTTCGGGCGCGTTTGCGCCCCTGCAAATCGAAGATTTGCCTTCGCAGACCAATCTGCGCGCGGCTCGCTTGTGCAAGCACAGACTCGCTCGCGCTTGATTATCTGGGGACTCGAACCCAGGACCAACCGGTTATACTCCTTGTGAGCCTGCCGCCTTCGTCGGCGGTGCTTTGCACCTTGCATCGCAAAGCGATGCGCTCACGGAGCAATCGGCGCTCGCGCGCTTGAAAGCGAGCTTTCAGACACGCTTCGCTTGATTATGTAGCCTTCGGCTCAAACCGGTTGGGTACAAGCCCAAGCTCACGAAGAACCGTCAAAAAGCAAAAAACACCCGCAAGGGGTGTTTTTTGCTTTTTGGTGGGCCATCGGGGACTCGAACCCAGGACCAACCGGTTATGAGCCGGGAGCTCTAACCAACTGAGCTAATGGCCCGTATTAAAACGGTATTTTATATAATAACAGGATAATTTGTACAAAATATGTACAAATCGTTTCGTATATATCAAATATAGGCTGATACGGCAATTTGCCGTACAGCAAGGCCGCGCGAGGGCGGTTTTGCCAATAAGAATGCAAAAATAGTTTTCGCTTGTCGCAAGCGCGGTTTTTAATTTTTTTGTCAAAAAGAGTCTCCGAGGGCGAGTTTTGTCCCACGCGGTCTTTATAATAGATATAGGGGCTTCCCTAAAATACAGGAGGTGCGTTATGAAGATCGCCGGCATTATTCTCATTGTTCTTCAAGTCCTGAGCCTGATTCCTGCCTTGGCGGCGGGGGAGAACATTTTCGGCAACGGAGGGGCCAATTTGATCGGAAGGTTCTTTTTTGGCATTTTGGGCGTGTTCCTGCTCTTCCTCGCCAAGCCTAAGCCCAAGCAGAACGAGGGCAAGGACGACGACAGCGAAGACGACGACAGCGGAAGATGGGAATGATAAAAAGAGGATGCAAAGTGGTACCTTCCATGAAGCAGATTTTACCTGCCGCAAAACAAAAGGAGTACGAGCAATTTTGCTCGTACTCCTTTTCATACGCCTTGTTTTGCAAGGGATAGTGTGTTACACCTTGCACGTGTACTATCGGGCGGTAAAGATTTTTCAGTGATATGCCTCGCATTGCTCGGCGTGATATTTTTGCTTCGCAAAAACGATATTGCTCCCGCCGGTCGCAGTGATATTCTATTCGCCTTTGTACCTTCAAACGCGCGTAGCGCGTATCACTGCCGAAGGCAATATCACGCACGAAGTGCATATCACTCGCCGCAGGCGAATAGAGCTGACGCATCCTCTTTTTGTCAAGACACCGAGACGCCGATCATAAACAGACTGAAGAACACCGTCAGAATATGCAGCAAGGCTCCGGGAATGGCGATGGGGCCGAGCAGGCTGATCTTGTTTTTGTTTTTCGGCACGAAGGCCCAGAAGGTGCAATAGACCGTCCACAGGAGGCAGAAAAGGGAAAAGATCGGTGCCTCCGGGGAATAGCCCAAAAACGAGCTTGAGAAGTAGGCAAGGAAAAACGCCAGCAATACGTGGGCGGCGTTATAGAAGCCCTTTCGCTCATAGCGGCCGTGCGCTGTTACGCGAACGCCCTGTTTTTTCTCCTTTCGAGATGCCGCGTAGGAAAGAACGGTCAAAGGGAGACAAAGCATAATGAAGAGGCCCGCCAAGGGAGAATAACTGTATCCACTCTCCAAAAGAATGAAGGCCGCATAGATGCACAGGATCAGGCTTCTCCGTAGGGTCTGCGCCTTGGTAGGCTTGACGGTAAAGAAGCACTTAAGATACTCAAGATACCGTTTCACGACCTGTTTCACGGCGATCGTCTCGCTCTTGACGCTTTGCACAGGCGGTGCTTTTTGCGAGTCCGAGGAGGATGCCGTCGACGCGTTAGGGCTTCCCTGCGGCTTCGAGGGGGCGTTGTCGCACATTTCATAAATGCCGTCCGTGGAGTACAGGACCTCGTAAAAATCGCTCTCGTTCTTGTATTTATACTTAAAGACCGATTGTATACGGTTCATTCTCATTGCCATACCGCCCGGCAACATAACCTCCTCCAAATAGACCAAAAGGCGGTGCTTGTCGATATCGCGCGAGTAGTTCAACTCATCCTTGCAGTTTTCCGAGGCCAAATAGTTTTGCGAAATAAAGGCGAGAAAATATCCGCACCCTTCGATGCGAGCGGCGATCACGTCATCCCACTCGGTGCCGGGATCGATCCCCTCGTCAAACCAAACGCGGAAGCCGGCCTCTTGCATTTTAAGCACGATGGGCATCACGATTTCCTTATCTCTGTGGGCATAGCTGATAAAAACATAGGGGGCATCTCCCTTATAGGGAATGATTCGTTCCATGACACGTCCTTCTCTCGCGGTATACTTTTATATTATTATACAGGTCCTGTCGAAAAAAGTCAAGACATAATGAAATTAATTGTGGCTTGACCGTGTGCTTTGACTGTTTCGACCGTAGCCTTGGTATGTTTTTTCAGCAAAAAACGCACCTACGGCGTACCTGGTGTAGAGCAGGTACGCCACGAAATTTTCCCACGTTCGCGAAGCGAACATTTCACATTTGCGAAGCAAATATTTCACCGCGAAGCGATTTCACTTGCCCGAATGGGCAAATTTCGTTGGGGCATCTGCGATAAAGCAGATGTCCCACGAAGTGCGGTGGGAGTCCGCCCATCGCAAGCGATGGCGGCGGTGTCACCCTCGCCTCCATCAAGCGAGCTTGTGTCGCCTTCGGGTGACACTCGAACCCATGCGCCTGCGGCGCTGGGTTTGAGTGTGCCACCGGGCCCACCAAAGGAAAACCTACCCACGGGGGGTGGGTTTTCCTTTGGAGGACCTGGTGGGATTCGAACCCATGACCTCTGCGTTGCGAACGCAGCGCTCTCCCAGCTGAGCTACAAGCCCAAAAGGATGAGATATATCCTTCTACGAGGAGATTATAGCACATATTTCCCCATTTGTCAAGAGCGAAACTCGTCCTTTTTATCTTTGTTCCCTTGACAAACGCAAAAAAGGATAGTATAATAAATAAGATAGAACAATCGAAAGGGGGAAAACGAAATGAGCCGTCTTTTCTTGCATAAGCTGAAAGAATCCCTGACCTCCGTGCTACCCCTTTCTCTGATCGTCGTTCTACTCAATTTCACCCCCTTGGTAACCTTTTCGGGGAAGGAGATCGCGGTGTTTCTCGGCGCATCCTTTCTCCTCATCGTAGGCATTGGGCTGTTCAGCTTGGGTGCCGATCTGGCCATGACGCCCATGGGCGAGCACGTGGGCTCGGGTCTTGCCAAATCCGCCAGCTTGAAGCTGCTGCTCGTGGTCTGCTTCGCCCTTGGATTTTTCATCACGGTGGCAGAGCCCGACTTGACGGTGCTGGCCGATCAGGTCTCTTCCGTTATCAACGGTACCACCTTAATATTGGCGGTGGCGGTGGGCGTAGGCCTCTTCCTCGTTTTATCCATTTTGAAGATCGTCTTTTCCAAGCCTCTGTCCTCTATGCTTCTCTTCTTTTACATGGTGCTGTTCGCGCTCGCTTGCTTGGTGATCTTAAAGGGCAACGACGACCTGCTTGCCATGGCCTTTGATTCGGGCGGTGTGACCACAGGTCCCATCACCGTTCCCTTTATCATGGCTCTGGGCGTGGGCATTGCCGCCACTGTCGGCGGCAGGGACGCGGCGGAAAACAGCTTCGGTCTGATCGCTCTTTGCTCGGTGGGCCCCATTCTCGCGGTGCTTGCCCTCAGCGCACTTGCCAAGGGCGACATGAGCAACCCTGTGGACGTAAACACCTATATGATCGCGGAGGACGTGCTTGCCTCCTTCCTTCACGCCCTCAGCTCGGTGGCAGTGGACGTTTTGTTTGCCATGGGCCTGCTCCTTGTGTTCTTCTTCATCATTAATTTTGCTTTTTTGAAGCTCCCCAAAAAGAGACTGCTCCAGATCGGTATCGGTGCCACCATCACCTATCTCGGTCTCGTTCTGTTCTTGTCCGCCGTACACGTGGGCTTTATGCCCATCGGCTATAAGATGGGTATGTGTCTCGCGGAGCGTCCCGCTCTTCTTTGTGCGGCCGCTTTTGTTCTGGGCTTGGTGGTGGTTTTGGCAGAGCCTGCCGTTCACGTGCTCAAAAAGCAGGTTGCCGACGTCACCGACGGCGGCGTGTCCGACCGCGCCATGCTCATCGCGCTCTCGGTGGGTGTCGGCATTTCCCTCTGCCTGTCCGCCATCCGTATCGTTTTTGATTTCTCGGTGCTGTATTACCTGATCCCGGGTTACTTTATCTCCCTTGGGCTTTCCTTCTTCGTGCCCAGAATGTACACCGCCATAGCCTTTGACTCGGGCGGTGTTGCCAGTGGTCCTTTGACCTCTACCTTTATCCTTCCCTTCTCCATCGGCGCGTGTATGGCCATGGATCCCACGGGAAACGCCGTTTTACAAAACGGCTTCGGCATTGTGGCCATGGTTGCCATGACCCCTCTCATCACCATTCAGCTTCTCGGCTTCCGCTCGGTGATGGCAAGAAAAATGCGCGAGGAGCAGGCGATGCGCCGCATCCTGTCTGCCGAGGACGCGCAGATCATTGAATTTAATTAAGGAGGGACGGACATGAAACAGGAAAACCAAGCCGCCGCCTCTATTCCGAAGTTTAAGGACGAGGGTGTGCGAAAGCTGAAGCTTCTCGTCACCATTGTAGAGCGAAGCAAAAGCACCTTTTACGCTGACGTCTTAGAGGGATTTGAGGTCAATTTGCAAACAATTCTTTACGGTCACGGTACAGCAAACACCGAACATCTTTCCCTGCTTGGCAGTATTGACAACGACAAGGCGGTCATCCTCTCCGTGCTTCGCGCCGACAAGGTGCGCGCCGCTATGAGCACCTTGGAGGAAAAATTCGAAAAGGTGAAAAACGGAAAGGGCATTGCCTTCACCGTTCCCTTCAACAGTGTGGTAGGCGTTTGGGCATATCGCTTTTTGAGCAACGCCAAGGAAAGAAAAGGAGGTCTGTCGTCCCGTGGAAAAGTATGAGGTGATCATCGCTATCGTTAATAAGGGCTTTGCCGACACCGCCATGGACGCCGCCCGTGCGGCGGGGGCCAAGGGCGGCACCATCCTGCACGGCAGAGGCACCGCCTCGCCCGAGGCGGAAAAGCTGTTTAACGTCTCCATTCATCCCGAAAAGGAGATCGTCCTGATCCTCGTCGCGCTCAAGATCCGTGACGCCGTATTGAAGGCCCTCTACGATCACGTGGGAAGCGGCACGGACGCCCAGGGCTTTGCCTTCACCCTTCCCGTCGAGCAGGTCGCAGGTCTGCGCACGAATAAAAAGCCGGAGGGCAAGGAAAAGCCGGACGGCGAAAAGAAAGCCGCCAAGAAGCAGGCAGACACCGAAAAACAATAACAAAAGTTTACATTTCATCATTTTGGAGGAAAATCCTATGGAACGCACCTATATCAAAGACGTTGTTCCCGGCAAGGTTCGCATCAGCGGCTTTTGCGAGAACATCCGCAACAAAAAGAGCATGGCATTTCTCGTTATCCGTGACATCACGGGCAAGATCCAGGTCACGGTAGAAAAGGCGGCTCTGCCCGAGATCGCCGCCCTGGTGGACGAGCTGACTCTTGACTCCGTAATCACCGTAGAGGGTGAGGCCGTTGCCAGCGAGTACGTAAAGCTCGGCGGCATCGAGATCCTTCCCACCGCCCTCAAGATCGAGTCCATTGCCGACGCGCTCCCCATTCAAGAGGGTGCGGCCATCGACTCCCGTCTCGATTTCCGTTGGATCGACCTGAGAAGCGAAAAGAATCTTCTGATGATGCGCGCGCAAACCACCATGGTGGGGGCTATGCGTAACTATCTTTTGGCGCACAACTTCGTGGAGATCCACACCCCCAAGATCATCGGTGCCGCCTCCGAATCGGGCTCCGAGGTCTTCAAGCTGAACTATTTTGACAGAGACGCTTACCTTGCCCAAAGCCCTCAGTTCTACAAGCAGATGGCTATGGCCTCCGGCCTTGAGCGCATCTTTGAGGTGGGCCCCGTCTTCCGCGCGGAGAAGTCCTACACCAGCAAGCACACCACCGAGTTCACCGGCTTCGACCTTGAGATGAGCTATATCGACTCCTTCGAGGACGTGATGGCCATGGAGGAGGATCTGCTCACCGATATGCTGGCCGCCGTCAAGGAGAAGCACGGCGAGGAGATCGAGCGTCTGTTCGGCATTCCCGTGATCGTTCCCGCAAAGCCCTTCCCTCGCATGAAGCTGGCTGACGTGTACCGCGAGCTGGAGGCCAGATACGGCTATACCCTGCCCGACAGCGAGAAGCACGACCTGACCACCGAGGCGGAGAAGCTGACGGCTCGTCTCGCCAAGGATATGTTCGATCACGAGTTCCTGTTCATCACCGATTTCGGTGCTGAAAAGCGTGCCTTCTACCATATGCGCGAGAACGGCGTGCCTCAGGGCTACGACCTGATCTGGCGCGGCGTAGAGATCACCACGGGTGCCCAAAGAGAGCATCGCTACGACATTCTCAAGGCGCAAGCCGCCGAGAAGGGTCTCGACAAGGACGTGGAGTTCTACACCGAGTTCTTCCGCTATGGCTGTCCTCCTCACGGCGGCTTCGGCGTGGGTGTGGACCGTATGACCATGCTTCTCCTCGGTCTCACCATCAAGGAGGCCATGTTCATCTTCCGTGGCCCCGACCGTTTGAATCCTTAAATACCGCGAGCCGCTTCCTGCTTGACGCAAGGAAGCGTCTCTTTTTGTATAACGAAAACCCCGCCATAGTGGCGGGGTTCAAAAGAGGCTTTGCCGATGAACAGAAATTTCACCCAAACAAGTGCGGAAGGCATTTGT
>JAZRGD010000059.1:0-35748 GCA_045644045.1 Eubacteriales bacterium | reverse complement strand
TGTGTTTTATCCTCTCATCAACTTCGTGGGCATACATATGGTTCCAACGCTTGTCGTATACGGTTGCATACTGCCTGCGGTATGGGCTGTGCGAAACGGTGTAACTGCCAACCTCGGCAGCGTGCTCTTCCTCTGCTTGTCGCTTGGTGCGGCTACGATGCAAGGAATCGCAGACTACGAAATGCATACCTTCCGTAAAAATAGAAATAGCGCGTTTATACGCAACGGTTTGTGGAAATATTCCCGTCACCCGAACTACCTCGGAGAAATCCTTATGTGGTGGGGCGTGGCTCTTTCTGTAATCTGTGTAGCCGCAGATGCGTGGTATCTTGCGGCAGGCGCACTTGCAAACACGGTGCTGTTCTTTGCGGTGAGTATTCCGATGGCAGACGGCAGACAGTCAAGAAAAGAGGGCTTTGCCGAGTATAAAAAGCAAACGAGAATGCTGCTGCCGATCAAGAAGTAACAATCAAATTCCAATTTTTTGGGATCGTACAAAGCGAGGGCTGACGAAAATGAATCGTCAGCCCTCAAAAATCTCATAAGAGAAAGCAACCTATGAGGAATCAAACGATTCCTCATAGGCGTTTTTCGTTTATCTGACTACCGAAGAATGTCTATAGATATAGAACTCCTCTTGGCTTGGCATCCACTTCTTTTCCTTGGGTGGAAAGGTGGCGTCGAACGCCTCAACTGCGGCTTCATCGTCGCAGCAATCGGCGGCGGTAGAAGGAATATACATCCACTTTCTGCCATCAAGCGCGCTCGGTACAAGCTCACATACGAGAAGTGCCGTGGGAAAGTTGCCTTCCCGAACAAAGCTCACGTTCTTCTTTTTGCAGCTCACAAATCCACGGCTGACATAGTTGCCCGGGTTGCCGAAGTTGATGTTCACGTCGTAACCCATCTTACGTGCCACCTCAAAGGAATGCTCGATCAAAAGCTTGCCGAGCTTCTGCCTTTGATATTCGGGAGCAATGCAAATCGGTCCAAAAGAAAGAATCTCCTTTCGCCCACCGCTTTCATCTTCAAGCCACGCCTTCGTGTACATAATGTTGCCGACGAGCTTTCCATCTTTTTCAAGTACGAACGCAAGCTCGGGGATAAAGTCGGGATGGCTTCGCATCATATGCACGTAATAATGCTCACTCGCACCGGGAACGTAGACATTCCAAAATGCCTCTCGTGTAAGCTCCTCAACTGCTCTATGATCTTTTTCGGTTTCTAAACGTATGGTTACGTTGTTCATTGCTAAATCCCTCACGGTTGTCAAAGTATGTAAGGATATTATACCATATTTTTTCAAAAAATTCAATCCGTTTCGTTTGACATTCTGTCGCAAAGCGGAAATTAAAGCGTTTGAGCTCGCTTTAACCCGAATAAAGCACGAAAAGCCGATGAGGTCGATTCCTCATCGGCTTTTTAGATCCGAGGCTTTTATCTCGCTTTCCTGCATAATGAAGGTCGCTTTTCCTAAGGAAATGTAAGGCAAAACGGTTCTTGGGCGGGGATAATTTATTGGTTTTCAACCCACCGCCGAGGAAGCTTGTTTCCTCGGCGGTGTGCTTTTATTATGGATTCAAAGCGCGATACGGTCGATCTCCGCCAGCTCCTCCTCGGTAAAGTGGAGATTGTTTATCATTTCGAGATTTTCGGTGATCTGTTCAGGCTTGGAGGCACCGATCAGGACGCCGGTGACGCCCTCGTGACGGTAGACCCAGGCGAGAGCCATTTGCGCCAGGGTCTGCCCTCTGCTTTCGGCAATGCGGTTCAGGGCGCGGATCTTCTCCAGCCGATCCGCCGACAGCGCGCCCTCGTTCAAAAATCTGCCGTCGGTCTTAACGCGGCTGTCTGTGGGGATGCCGTGCAGATATCTGTCGGTGAGCAGACCCTGCGCAAGGGGGCTGAAAATGATCATGCCCTTTTTCGCTCGGATAGCACTGTTTAAAATGCCGTTTTTTTCTACCGTTCGGTCGAAAATGGAATATCTGTTCTGGTTGATGACGAAGGGACAGTGTAGCTCGTCCAAGATCGCCGCCGCGCGTTCCATGGTCTCACCGTCGTAATTGGACAGACCCGCGTAAAGTGCCTTTCCGCTTTTTACGATGGCGTCCAGCGCCCACATGGTTTCGTAAAGTGGAGTATCGGGGTCCATTCTATGGTGGTAAAAAATATCCACGTAATCGATTCCCATACGGGTAAGGCTTTGGTCAAGGCTTGCCGTCAGATATTTTCTCGTGCCGCCGTCGCCGTAGGGGCCCTGCCACATATAGTAGCCTGCCTTGGTGCTGATGATCATTTCATCGCGGTAGGGGGCGAGATGGTCGCGGAGGATCTTGCCGAAGTTTGTTTCCGCGCTTCCTGCGGGCGGACCGTAATTGTTCGCCAGATCAAAATGGGTGATGCCGCGGTCAAAGGCGGTAAAGCACATCTCACACATATTCCCGTAATCGGCTTGCTCGCCAAAATTGTGCCACAAGCCAAGGGACACCGCAGGCAGCTTTAAGCCACTCTCGCCGCATTTTTTGTAGGGAACGCTCTCGTATCTTTTTTCGCTTGCCGTGTATTTCATACGCCACTCCTCTTTTAAACGACTGATTTTTATATATTATACCATACTTTTGCGGATATTGCAACAAAAATCAGTATTGCGAATTTTGTCGGCTTGTGCTATAATGGGGTCAAACCGACGTAGGAGGAACGCATATGCCCACAAAAGCCATAAAAAACGGCTTTCTCAGCAACAACGCGTTAAAGCTCATTGCCGCCGTGCTGATGGTCTGCGATCACGTGGGATTGCTGTTGCTTCCCCGTGTTGCCGCTTTGCGCTGTATCGGACGGCTTGCCTTTCCCATTTTCGCCTATCTCATTGCCGAGGGCGCTAAGCATACGAAAAATTTTTCTCGCTATTTTTTGACCATGGCGAGCTTTGCCGCCCTCATTCAGGTGGGGTACTACGCTTTTACGCGTAGTCTTGAAATGAGTGTGATGGTCACCTTTACCCTGTCTCTTATGATCATTTACGCTCTGGAGCTGTTCAAAACGGCGGTGTTTGAAAAAGCCGCGTCACGAAAAAGGATCATCGCCACCGCCCTTCTTTTTCTCATAACGGTCTTGGGTGTGGCCTTCATCGGACGGCGAGTGAATTTTGATTATTGCTTCGTCGGCTGTCTGTTGCCTGTTCTTCCCTCCGTTCTGACCACGCCAAGGGTGGAGACGCCGCCCGCGATCTTTGCGCGGCTCGATGCCAAGCTTCCCCGCGTTCTTGCCGCTACGGTCGGGACGCTTTTGCTGACGCTGAACTCCGGCACGCGGCAGTTTTACGGTCTTCTTGCCATTCCCTTGCTTTTGCTGTACTCCGAGCGGCGCGGCAGACTGAAAATGAAGTATTTTTTCTACGTGTTCTATCCCTTGCACCTCGTAATTTTACACGTCATATCCATGTTGATAAAATAATTCGTGCCGCCTTGTCGGAGATGGCACGCCCGACAAAATACGATTTTTTTCCAACCCCCTTGCACAAATTTTTTGAGGATGCTATAATAGTTAAGGAATCGGGAATGACCCGACAGATTTTTCGAACAGAGAAAGGAATTTATCATGGCTAAAAAATCTAAGTCTAACTACTCCACCGCGCTCTTGTATATCCTCGTCGGCGTTCTTTTGGTGATCTTTCGCGCGCAGACCCTGAACTGGGCAATGACGGCCGTTGGCATCGTCTTTGCGGTATCGGGCGTTCTGGACGTGGCAAAGAAAAATTACGTGGGCGGTATTGCCAGCCTCGTGATCGGCATTGCCATTTTGGTGCTTGGCTGGACGGCAACGGGCATCGTGCTTTTGGTGCTGGGTATCCTCCTCTCCATCAAGGGCTTGCTTGATTTCGTTGAGGTCTTGAGAAGAAGGAGCAGTAATCTGTTCGCCATCGCGCTTTCCGTCGTTACGGTGGTCGTCGGCATACTGTTGATCTTGGGCCGCGCGCTTGACATCATGGTCTTGGTCGTGGGCGTGATCCTTATCGTTGACGGTGTGCTGGCTCTTTTCAGTGCCCGCAGATAACGCGTTGCTAAAAAACGGTCGCTGTTCTTTTGACAGTGGCCGTTTTTCTTTTGGGTCTTGCAAAAGAAAACGGTATATGCTACAATAATTTTGTAAGAAATTTCATGCTTCACGCAACCAATCCCATTTTTTTGCGTGAAGAAGGAGGAAGGGAGAAGGCAAAATGGACGACAAAAGCATCGTGGACCTGTATTTTGACCGTTCGGAGCAAGCCATTGCGGAGACGGCGGCAAAGTATGGCAGGTACTGCCACACCATTTCGTATCAGATCCTATATAACGACGAGGAGGCGGAGGAGTGTGTAAACGACACCTATCTCGGCGCGTGGAACGCCATGCCGCCCCACCGTCCCTCGGTCCTGTCCGCTTTTCTCGGCAAGATCACGAGACGCCTCTCTCTCGACAGATGGCGGCGTGCCCACGCGGAAAAACGGGGCGGCGGTGAGGTGCCTCTCGCCTTGGAGGAGCTGGCGGATTGCCTATCGGGCGGCGAGGAGGTCGAGGAGACGGTGGATAAAAAGCAACTGTCGCTTTTGCTTGCCGCCTTCGTGCGCCGTTTGCCCGACGCGGAGAGACGGGTATTCGTTTGCCGCTATTTCCACCTTGAAAGCGTGGAGGCAGTGGCGGCACGCCTCGGCTTTTCCGTCAGCAAGGTAAAATCAATGCTGTTCCGCACTCGCGTCAAGCTGCGTGCGGTGCTGGATAAGGAGGGATACTGATGAACGCCCTTGATCTGTTAGAGGCCATCGGTGAGATCGATGAGAGGGACGTGGCGCTTGCCCACGCGAAAAAAAGCCGTAAGCCCCTGTATATCGCCCTCGGATCGGCCGCCGCCTGCCTCGTTGTCCTTTTGATGCTCCCGGGTATCGTGATGAACCTGATCGGCTTCGGCGGCGCGATGGACGGCGACGCCCCGTCTGCGGATATGGCACCTAACGGCGACGGAGAAATGGATGCCGTCGTTACGCTGGACGTGGTGGGGAAGGATGCGGCATATGCCATTCAGGATAGTGCCACGATTGCGGAGATCTCGGCGTTTCTTGCCTCCGTGACCGAGAACGTTGACGGTACGCCAAGTGAGTCCGCGCCCTCTTTTGGGGTGCCCGCACAGGGGGAGTATCGGTTGATCCTCTCCGACGGTCGCGGCTATACGGCGGAATATCTCTTGCGCGCGAATTGCCTCGTTTCTCACGAGACTCGCTTGGAATACGTCTTGGATGCGGAGCAGACGGACGCCTTGTACCGTCTCCTCGGCTTGCAGTAAAAGAAAGAGACAAAGGAGGGATAGAGAGAAATGAAAAGAATTGTTTGCATTTTGATGCTTTTGATGCTCTTTTTTCCTCTGCTTTCCCTTCCTCTTTCTGCCGATACGGGCCCCAAGCCCTCCTTGCGTATTCGCTTCGAGAATATGCCGGACGCCGTTTTTTACGGCGCGATATTCAGCGAAGGGGAACGGCCCATGCCCGACGTGACGGAAAGGGAGGAGACGGAGGGCTTGAAGGCGGCGCGAAAAATCCTCGCCGCTTATGAGGACGAGGACGGCTTCCTCTTTGACGGGAATGCTATGGCTTGCGTCAGCGACGCGGGCAGCCTTTCTTGGACTTATTATCCCCCCGAACGCTTCAAGGTGGTTTTGTATTTCCCCGAAACGGAGCGGATCGTGGTCAGCGAGATCTGTGAGAGATATGCCTTTGATACCTATTATACGGTGAATATGGTAGGGGAGGGAATGGATGCCCCTCGCTACGACGAGTCTTTGAGTAACGACGACCGCATCAAGGCCTATCGCTCCTATGAGCTGGGACGGGAGCTGTTGGGCCTTGCCGCCCGCATTTTGATCACCTTGGCTTGCGAAATGCTGTTGGCACTTCTTTTGGGCTTCGTGGAAAAGCGCGCTCTCCTTCTTTTGCTTTGGGTCAATCTTGCCACCCAAATCGCCCTCAATCTTTTGCTTAACCTGATCCATTTCCTTGAGGGCAACGATGCCTTTTTCATCGGCTATGTCTTGCTTGAGCTTTTGGTCTTTGCGGTGGAGGCATTCCTCTATTGCCGCTTGATGAAAACGCGCGAGACCGCGCCGAGGAGCAACCGCTTTTATATCGGCTACGCCTTTGCCGCCAATCTGCTTTCCTTTGTCGTCGGCCTTGGCGTCGCGCTCTATCTGCCGGGGTTGTTTTGAACGGAACAACGATAAAACGGAGTTGAAATATGTCAACTCCGTTTTGCTTTTTCTGCAATATTTATAACTGTTTTTTTGCTACGAATTGCCTTTTGCACGAATTGATATGCTCCGCCATAAGTATTTACAACATACGCGATCACATATTGTGATTGCTCCAGCATCCAGCGATTCCGATAAGAAATAGCGAATTTCTTATATACGGATTCGATCCCATCCGGTAAAAGTGTTTCACCCGGATACCACGACTCAATTTCAGCTCCCGTGGGAATGTATGCCAAAACAACATTGTACTGAACAAAAGGATATTGTTGTGACAATGAACGCAATGTGCGAAGTACAAGAGCATCGTAATTGCCTTGATTTCCTACGTAAAAGGTGTCGATTTTTTCGACTTCGATCAATTGCGCGATGGCTTTCCTTAAATCATCCTTTATGCTTTCAACGGGACAATTACTGTGCCCAAAAAAAGTGCAAGCTTTCACATTCTTCTCCTTACCCGAATTAGGGTAACTCAAGGATATCACAAAATAATTCATTTGCCAACCCGTATTCGGGTAATATTGCAGAGAAATGCCGCTATCATAATAGTAACCCGTAATTGGGTAAAGGTGAGGGTGGCATATGGATTACGCAGTGTTGTATGTGAACAGAATAAAGGCTCTTTGTGCTAAGCGCGGCTTTTCGGTGAACAAGCTGGCTACCATGAGTGGAATAAAGCAATCTACGCTGGATAATATTATGCGTGGTTTGACAAAGAATCCACGCGCGAAAACGCTTCACAAAATCGCCATCGCGTTCAATATGACCTTGTCGGAATTTCTTGATTTCAAGGAATTAAACGATTTTTGCTTCGATGAGGGAGAGGATGAATAAATACAAGAGGCTGTCTCATTAAAAATTCAGTCATTCGAGCGTTTTTTCGAGAAAAAACGCAAAAAATCGGATCATCTTTCGGGGTGATCCGATTTTTACTGAAATTTTATGTTGCCTGTAAGGGGCTAGTCAGATTTAGAGCAGAATTTTTCGTTTCCTAGCGTCAGGCGTACTTACGTACGGCGAGCGACGGAAACGGAAAAAGCAAACAAAAATATGATAGAAACGGAGAAAACCGTAGGTTTTCAACCTAAAATTTCAAAGAAACGGCTTCTTTCTCGAAGAAATCTGCGTATTTCTCTCTTTTTCCGTTTTTTGTTTGCGTTTATGCCTAAATGTGACAGCACCTTTCGTTTCAGTATACCGTAATGGAATGTGCTACGATCTGCGGCGGATAGCTGAGCATCACCTGACCGCTATATACGATGCGCAGGTGATCGCCTACCCTTATATCCGATGCGCGTATGGTGTTTCCCTCCGCATCCTTGATGGCGGTTTCCTCGTTTATGATAACGAGGTGAGGTCCCGAGGTATACTCGCTTTTCGTGACCTCCACCAAAATACGTTCACCAAGCTCCGCCACCGTGGCTTCCATCACAACGGCGGCAGGGTCGGCCTCACTCGGCTCGTTGTTCACAGGAACGGCGTCCTCGGCGTTCGCCTGACATCCCGTCAAAAAAAGCGTGACGGCAAGCAAGGAAAAAAGCCAAAATCGTTTTTTCATTTTAATTCCCACACCTTTGCGGTGCAAAGGCTTCCTTCTTTTCTGATTTTGCGATGGGTTTTATGCAAATTGCGTCCGTGCTTCTGCCGCAAGGGCAAAAGTGGGACGTGAATGTCTCAAAAAAAGCTCATAAACAGTATGCCCTGTGTGAGACAGAGCATTTCTTAGTATATTTTACCACACGAAACCGAAAAGGTCAATATAAACTTGCCAAAATTCAATATGTGTGCTATTATATAGGTGAGAGAAAAAGAATGCGGAGGATCATTATGTTAGGTGCCATCATTGGAGATATCGTAGGAAGCCGTCACGAATGGAAGGAGTTTAAAAGCAAGGAGTTTGCCTTTTTCACTACCTCCTGTCATATCACGGACGACAGCCTTATGACCTTGGCGATCGCCAGTGCCTTTATCCTCAGAAGAGGAAGATGGCGCGAGGATGGCTTTCAGCGCTTTGTCATCGAAAAAATGGTACAGATGGGCAGAGAGCATGAGGATGCTTCTTGGGGGGAGCGTTTTTATAAATGGTTTATGAAAAGCCCCACGCCCTACGGAAGCTGCGGCAACGGTGCCGCCATGCGCATCAGCCCCGTTGGTTGGATCGCCGAGAGCGAGGAGGAGGTCAGGTACTTTTCCCGCCTTGTCACCGAGGTCTCTCACGACCATCCCGAAGGGATCAAGGGAGCGGAGTCGGTGGCAATGGCCATTTACCTCGGTCGCACGGGCGCGCCTATGGCGGAGATCAGGCGGCGGATGGAGGAATATTATCCCGAGATCGCCACGATGACGGTGGATAACATTCGCCCCGACTATGGCATTGATTGTAAGGGCAACTTCATCACCTGTCAGGGAAGTGTCCCCCAAGCCATCGTCTCTTTTCTTGAGGCCACGAGCTTTGAGGACGCGGTGCGCAACGCCATCTCTCTCGGCGGTGATGCCGATACCCAAGGAGCGATTGCCGGCTCTATGGCAGAAGCCTATTTCGGTGTGCCCTTGGAGATGGAGGACAAGGCAATGGAATATCTCTCGGACGGCCTCGCCTCCATCTATAAGGCCTTTCGCCTGATCAAAGGAAAAAGAGTTTCTCGGAAATAAGTGCGTGACAACTGCAAAAACAAAAAAACGGACAGCATTGCTGTCCGTTTTTTTTTCACATGTGCGTGTTCTTCAAACGGGAATTATTTCCTCTTCCTCTTCTTGCGCGCGCGCTTTAGGATGGCGTAGCCGATGATGGCAAGCACGAAGATACCGCTGACGGCGGTGGAGACGAGTGCCGCCACCGACATTCGGTCAAGGTAGGAGGCAAGGTCAATGAGGGCGGAGAAGACGGCGAGAAGGGAAATGTACATCAGGAAATTGTTGTTGTCCTTTTCGGTCTCGGCGTTCTCGTTGCTTTGCACCAAAGAAAGACGGTCGCTGTTTTCCTCAATGTCAAGGAAAAGCTTGTCAATGTCAAGAATGGTGTACATTTTTGAATAAATGTTTTGATAGATGTAGTCGTCCGAGACGGCGTGGAAGGAGTATCGCGTCTTTAAGTGGATGATCTTGCGGCTGACCTGCTCCACCAGCTCTCTGGTGTCGTCGGTGGTGGCGATCTCCGCTATGTATCGCATACCGCTAAAACGCTGATTCAAGAGGATCAGGTACAAATAATGGTAGTCCTCGCTCAACTGTCGCGCAAAATATTCGTTGATAAAATAGTTGGCACCCTCATTGTCCGCATCGCGGCAGAGAGCGGCAAAGCCTTCCTGACAGCCGCCAAATGCCATATAGTCGTAAGGCAGATAGGTCATGTCATAGTCGCCACTGTCGCCCTGTCCGTCGTAGGAAAAGTCGGTGGTGTAGCTTCGTTTCAAAAGGAAGAGCAGTCTGTCGCGCTCGGCCTCATTCTTGTAATCCGCCTTAACGGCGTGGAAGCAAAAGGCCTGATGCTTCAAGGGGCTTTCGTTGGTAAAGAACAAATGCGCGTCTGTCTCATTCGCGCCCACAAGGCGTTGCGAGACGGTGTAGAGGCTTTCCTTCTCACCCTTTTCGCAAGAGGGCTTGTCAGCGCGGTGCGCGCTCTTAAAATGATAAGCAAAGCTTACGATTTCGGTGGGGGAGAGCTTGCCATACTCGATCCGATATTCCAAAAAGGCAACCCCTGTTGCGAAGAGATACAGGGACACGGCAGAGAGCAAGGGTGGAGTGCTGAGCCCCGCTTCCCGCTCGAAGAGATAGAGGGGGAGTGCCCCCGGCTCCTTCAGGGAATAAACGCGACAAGCGTCGTCACTGCGCACGATGCGTGAAACGTAGTCAAAGAGATAATGACAGCGCCGTTGCTCGGTGGGAGTGCGCTCCCAAAGCTCGGATCGCTCTACGTGAGAGACGAGCGTTTCCTCTTGACCGAAGGAGAGTGGGAGTATGTAATAGGAAAAATTGTTGAAAGCCATAATCTACCTTTCCGCGTCGCGCAAGCCCAAAGCGGTGAAGAGAGCGGCGGTGTCCCTTCTCTTTTCACTTGAAAGAGCGGTTGTCTGCTTGATCTCCTGTACGGCGCGTTTTCTCTTTTTGCGGTTGAACACACGGAACCATCGTTTTACCACGTAGAAGGGGTACAAAACAGGGAGTTTTGCTAACCGTGGGTAGGTAATACAAAGATTTTTGTAAGAGGGGAAGACCCTGCGGAGCAGATATTTTCCACGGCTTTCCGCCACGGCGGTGGTCAGCTTGTTTTCAAAGGAGCCGTAAACACCCGCGCCTAACAGATATCGCTCCATCCCTTCGGTGACCTCGGTATGTTCCTCGCCCAAAAACCAAACACGCGAGAGAGCGACAAAGTGTCGGTAGAAGTCGTTGAGCCCCGCTTCGCTCAGTAGAGCAGACAGCTTTCCCTCGTCGTGCTCCGTTTTTCGGGTGATCAAGAACACGTCCATAAAGGGACGAATGCCGCATCCGCCTTGCTTGAAATGATAGGCGGCGTGGGTGATCTGGTGGAAAAGGAAAAACTCCGCCGTCATTTTTTGACGGTGCGTTCCCTCGCCATCGGGCAAGGTGTATTCCCATACACGGGAGAGAACCTTGTCCATTTCGGGAGAGTTTTCCAAAATGTTGAAATGAAGCTCAAGATGGATGCCGCCCTTGAAATAAAGGGAAACGTCGTGATAGGCGCGCTCGGGCTCTTTTTCAAGGGGAAGTGCCGCCGAAAGTGCGGCTACGGCCGTCTCCAAGGCTTCTTCCTTCACCAAAATGTCAATGTCACAGCTGGTGCGGTAATAGGGTTGGGGGTACAGTGGGCGGATCACCGATCCCTTCAGGGGAAGATAGGTGATCTCCGCGCTTTCAAGGGCGGCACAAATGCGCCCATAGGCGGCATTCAACCGCTCTTGACGGTATACGGCCAGCATTTGCTGCTTGATAAGCTTTTCGGCGGCTTCTCCCTCGTTCAAAAGCCCAAGCTTGCCTAAGACGTCGGCCATGATCTGGGCTAAGTCGTGGGCCTTGGCAACGCCGTATAACGCGCGAACGGTCTCCTCATCCAAAGAAGAAAGATGCTTCTCCGGAAAGGAGGCCGTTCCAAGGGCGTCGCGGAATATTTCAAAGAGAAGGGTCGTGTAGTTGTCCATGGTGGCCTCCTTTCACAAAATAGAGATAAGGGTGAGAAAATCAGAATTTGCGCCAGACCATCTTATTGACTACACCGGTGTAGGATTGGATGATCTTAACCACCTTGGTGGAAACATTCTCTTCCACGTACACGGGTACGGGAATACCGTGATCGCCCTGCGCGTTCATGGAAACGGCGGTGTCTACTGCCTGAAGCAGACTGTTTTCGTCGATGCCCGCCAAAATGAAGCAAGCCTTGTCAAGCGCCTCGGGGCGCTCGGTAGATGTGCGGATACAAATGGCAGGGAAGGGCTTGCCGATGCTGGTGAAGAAGGAGCTTTCCTCGGGAAGCGTGCCGCTATCGGACACCACCGCAAAGGCGTTCATTTGTAAACAGTTGTAGTCATGGAAGCCGAGAGGCACGTGCAGGATGACTCTCTTGTCAAGCACAAAGCCGCTCTTGGCAAGACGGTTGCGACTACGGGGATGGCAGGAGTAGAGGATGGGCATATCGTACTTTTCCGCCATTTTGTTGATGGCCGTGAAGAGGCTCGTAAAGTTTTTCTCGGTGTCGATGTTCTCCTCGCGGTGGGCGGAAAGGAGAATGTACTTGCCCTTTTCAAGACCCAGACGCGCGTGAATGTCGCTTGCCTCAATGTCCGCAAGGTTTTGGTGCAACACCTCTGCCATAGGAGAGCCGGTTACGTAGGTGCGCTCCTTGGGGAGACCGCACTCGTGCAGGTAGCGTCTGGCATGCTCGGAGTAGGCGAGATTCACGTCGGAAATAATGTCGACGATACGGCGGTTGGTCTCCTCGGGCAGACACTCGTCCTTGCAACGGTTGCCCGCCTCCATATGGAAAACGGGAATGTGCAAACGCTTGGCCGCGATGGCGGACAGGCAGGAGTTGGTGTCACCTAAAATGAGAAGGGCATCGGGCTGGCAGGCCACCATCAGCTTGTAGGAGCAGTTGATGATATTGCCCACGGTAGAGCCCAAGTCGTCTCCCACCGCATCCATATACACCTCGGGGGCATCCAGCTTCAAGTCCTTGAAGAAGACGCCGTTCAGGTTGTAGTCGTAGTTCTGTCCCGTATGGGCCAGAATGCAGTCGAAATAGGTGCGGCACTTGTTGATGACAGCCGCCAAGCGGATGATCTCGGGACGGGTACCCACGATAATGAGCAGCTTGAGCTTGCCGTTGTCCTTGAATTTTACGTCGGAATAGTCAAGTTTGATGTCCATTGTAAACCTCTCGTTTGCATTTTTCTGTTTTGGAAGTTTCATTGCCTGCTTTCTTTTCAAAGATAGTCTAACGACATATCCACTCCAATTTTTTTTGCTTAGATGTTTTCTAATACATTTTGCCGGAAGTTTCTTTGCCTACTTTCTTTTCAAAGAAAGTAGGGCTTTTCAAAGAAAGTAGGTCATTCCACAGGCTCAAAAAAGGTGTCGGGCTTCGCGGGGTCAAAGGATTCGTTCGCCCACATCACCGTCACCAGGTCCTCGGTATCGGACAGATTGATGATGTTATGGGTGTAGCCGGGAAGCATATGTACGGCCTCGATCTTCTCGCCCGAAACCTCATAGTTCAGGACCTCGTCCGAGCCCAGCTTGCGCATCTGAATCAGACCCTTGCCCGAAACAACGATAAAGAACTCCCACTTGGTGTGATGCCAGTGCTGTCCCTTGGTGATGCCGGGCTTCGAAATGTTCACACTGAACTGTCCGCTTTTTTCGGTCTTCAGCAGCTCGGTGAAGGAGCCACGAGCGTCCACGTTCATCTTTAAGGGGAAGGAGACCTTCTCCTTTGGCAGGTAGGAAAGATAGGTGCTGTACAGCTTTTTCGCAAAGGAGCCGTAAGGAATCTCGGGCATCAGGAGCGTTGAGGGCTGATCGCGGAAGCTTTCGAGCAGGCGCACGATCTCGCCAAGCGTCACGCGGTGGGTCACGGGGGCGGCATAATAGCGGCCATCCTCGGTGAGGACCGTCTTGATACCGTCAAAGGTGCAACGATGCGCCTTGCCCTCCAGTGCCGAAAGCATCTCGTCCACCAGGTCGTCGATGTAAAGAAGCTCCAGCTCCACGGCAGGATCGTTCACCGTGATGGGCAGGTCGTTTGCGATATTGTTGCAGAAGGTCGCCACCGCGCTGTTGTAGTTGGGGCGGCACCACTTGCCGAACAGGTTGGGGAAGCGATAGACCAAAACCTTGGCGCCCGTTTCCTCGCCGTAGGCGAATACCAGCTCCTCGCCTGCCTTTTTACTGCGTCCGTAGTCGCTGTCGTAGCGACCGATGCAGGTGGCTTGAATCGAGGAGGAGATCATGAGGGGGCACTTGTTTCCGTGCTTCTTCAGCGTATCGAGCAGCTTAGAGGTAAAGCCGAAGTTGCCCTCCATGAATTCCTTCGGGTCTTGCGGTCTGTTCACCCCTGCCAGATGGAACACGAAATCCGCCTTTTCGCAGTACGTGTCAAGCTCCTCGGCGGTCGAATCCACGTCGTAAGAATAGATTTCCTCGATGGTGAGCGCGGGGTGGGTCTTGTCCTTGCCGTCTTTAATGCACTTCAAGGCTTCTACAAGATTTTTTCCCACGAAGCCACAGGCTCCGGTGACTAAAATATTCATAGCGTTCCCCTTGCTTATTTGTTTTCTTTGGCCAGTTCCTCTTGGATATAGGCCAAGGAAGCGATTTTCGCCTTGGTCTCCTCAACCGTCAGAAGAGCGGTGTTGTTGGAGTTAAATTCGGTCAGCGTGTTACGCTCCACGTCGCCGTCGTTGAAGTACTTGTCATAGTTCAGACCACGCTTGTCAGAGGGGACGCGGTAGAAATCGCCCATATCAATGGCGCCCGCGCACTCTTCGTTGGTGAGCAGAGTCTCGTACATTTTCTCACCGTGGCGAATACCGATGACCTTGATGTTATTCTTATCGCCGCCAAACAGCTCGCAAACCGCCTCGGCTTGGGTCTGAATGGTGCAGGCGGGCGCTTTTTGCACCAGAATATCGCCCGACACACCATGCTCAAAGGCAAACAGAACCAGATCCACCGCCTCGTCAAGAGACATGATGAAACGGGTCATAGAGCCGTCGGTGATGGTGATGGGGTTGCCCGAACGGATCTGCTCGATCCAAAGGGGAATGACAGAGCCGCGAGAGCACATGACGTTGCCATAGCGGGTGCAGCAGATCTTGGTTTTTGCGGGGTCCACGGTGCGGGACTTTGCCACGATAACCTTTTCCATCATCGCCTTGGATGTGCCCATGGCGTTGACAGGGTAGGCCGCCTTGTCGGTGGAGAGGCAAACGATGTTCTTCACTCCTGCTTCAATGGCGGCAGTCAGTACGTTCTCGGTACCCAGCACGTTGGTCTTCACCGCCTCAATGGGGAAGAACTCGCAAGAGGGTACCTGCTTTAAGGCCGCCGCGTGGAAGATGTAGTCCACGCCGTGCATGGCGTTGCGCACGGATGCGATGTCGCGCACGTCGCCGATGTAAAACTTGATCTTGTCCGCCACCTCAGGCATCTTTGCCTGAAACTCGTGGCGCATGTCGTCCTGCTTTTTCTCGTCGCGGGAGAAAATGCGGATCTCACCGATGTCGGTCTTTAGAAAACGGTTCAAAACCGCGTTTCCGAAGGAACCGGTACCGCCGGTGATCATCAAAGTTTTTCCTGTAAAAAGTCCCATGATTTATTCCTCCAAAATATCAGATATTCTTTTGCAAGCGAAGCCGTCGCCGTAGGGATTGCAGGCGTGTGACATCGCGTTGTATGCGTTTTTGTTTTCCAAGAGAAGCTTGAAATTCTCGTAAATGACCTGCTCCTCCGTTCCCACCAGCTTCAGTGTTCCCGCTTCTATACCTTCGGGACGCTCGGTGGTGTCGCGCATGACCAAAACAGGCTTGCCGAGAGAGGGAGCTTCCTCTTGGATGCCGCCGCTGTCGGTCAGAATCATAAAGCAGCGAGCGAGAAAATTATGAAAATCGGGAACCTCAAGCGGCTCGATGATGCGGATCCTGTCACACCCGCCCAGCTCCTCTTCGGCAGCTTTACGCACTGCAGGATTCATGTGAATGGGATAGATAGCCTTGACGTCGGGATGCTCGTCTACCACGCGACGGATGGCGCGGAACATATGGTGCATGGGCGCGCCGAGGTTTTCCCGTCTGTGTGCTGTGAGCAGGATGAGGCGGCTGTCCTTTGCCCACTCCAGCTCGGGGTGGGTGTAGTCGTCTCTCACCGTGGTCTTCAAAGCGTCAATGGCGGTGTTGCCCGTCACAAAAACCGTTTTTTCATCCTTGCCCTCGCGCAACAGGTTTTCTTTTGCTCGCTCGGTGGGAGCAAAGTGGTAACCCGCCAAAAGGGATATCGCTTGGCGGTTAAATTCCTCGGGATAAGGGCTGTAAAGGTTGTAGGTGCGGAGTCCTGCCTCCACGTGCCCTACCTTTATCTGCTTGTAGAAGCAGGCGAGAGCCGTCGCGAAGGCGGTAGAGGTGTCGCCATGTACCAAAACCACATCGGGCTTCACCTCGTCGAGCACCTTGCCGAGCCCATTCAAAACGGCGGTCGTGATGTCGGACAGCGTTTGCCCGTCCTTCATAATGGACAGGTCATAGTCGGGGGTCACGCCGAAGGCGCCCAGCACCGAGTCCAACATTTGACGGTGCTGACCGGTGACGCAAACCAGCGTTTTAAGAGTCTTGCGGCTCTTCAGCTCGTCCACCAAAGGACACATTTTTATGGCTTCGGGACGGGTCCCGAAAACGAGCATTACCGTTTTCATTTTGTACCCCTTATTTCGGTTTTATGTGCCGAAGAGGTCAAAAGCTTTACGGATTACTTTGCTGATGGGATTCGGACAAAAGCTGCTTGTGCTTCCGTATGGTTTCCTCGTCAAAGCGATATTGAAGGACTTTGGCAGGAACACCGCCGACGATGGCATAAGGAGGGACATCCTTGGTTACGACGGCACCGGCTGCAACGACGGCGCCTTCTCCTATGGTCACACCTTTCAAAATCGTGACACTAGCTCCGATCCAGTTATCACCCTCTAAAACGATTGGTATATCGTTTTCCGGAAGCTTTTCCGCATCCGTAATATCGGTCATATACCTTCCAACGCAGTCTATTCTGTGGTTTCCTGTTATCATAGTCACATTAGGGCCAAACATGACATGGTCACCAATATGAATAGGGGCTCTGGTACACATAAAGACCGATCCGGAGCCCAAATGAACACGATTTCCCAAATGTATGTTATAGCCGAAAAAGCGCACATCCGGTGGGATGGAAACGTGACTGCCGCAGGAAGCAAGTTGTTTTCGAATCTTTTTAACTTTGCTTTTGTTGTAAAGCTTGACGAATATTTCTAAAATGTTCATGTTTTCTCCTTAAAAGCATGAAAGTTGAATTTGATTAAAGCTTAAAGCTATTTATCTTCTTTAATACCCCAAATATACGCCTGAAATGAATGGCAAGCACGGAGAGACCAAAAACAAGCATAGAAACAATCATGGAAACGTATTTGTGTATTCCCCACAGTGTTAATTGCTTATTGAGCAAGAAAGAAACGAACCAAACAAGAGCCAGTGTGGAGACAAACCATAAAACGTCTTTAAAGTTGAACACCTCTCTCCACTTTGCGCTGATGATCTTCGTGGTGCCGCGGAGAATGAGAAACGTGTAAACGATTGCGACGATCACGGTGGCAATAGCTGGGCCGATGATTCCCCACCAGCGATAGAAAAGGATGTTGAAACCTAAATTCAGCACCAGAGATACAATGGAGTATGTCATTACAGTTTTGGCCTTTCCTGCGGCGGTCATAACCAAGTGAATACTGGCAAAACGAAGCATACTGTCCACGACGTATAAAATGAAAACGTTAACACCGACCACATAGGCATCTGCGTACAGAAAAGAAATGATCGTTTTGGGGGCAACCAATACCATTGTTCCCAAGGCCCAAACGGTATAATACCCCACCTTCAAGTAGGAAGAAAAAAGATCGATGCTCTCCTCTCGTTTGCCTTCCGTGACGCGGCGATAAATGTATGGGATCAGCACAACCGCAAAAGAAGATACGAAGAAATCGAAAGGTAAAATTTTGGAGCAGTTGGTATAGATGGCAAGCTCCTCGGTGCCACCTAAGCGACCTACTACCAGCTTGTCAAGATCTCTGGTAAAGGAGCTTGTGATGGCATAAATACCCATGGGTAGACCGTATTTTAAGATGGGAGGGATGCTCTTGACAGAAATGCGAATGGGGTTTAGTCGAACCCCTTTTCTGCGCAGATCCCAGTTGTACAAGGCGATATGGACGATGTCCATGGTCAAGATCGTTACGTATATCCATACCAAATTTTTCAGAACGCAAACCGAAAAATAAACAGCAAGGATACGAATCACAGTGAGCAGCAGACCGTACACAGACATCCATTTTGCTCGTCCCACTGAAACGCAAAGAATTTGCATCATGGAAATGACATTAGTGCAAACGGGAAGGATGGCAACGACATACAGCAAGTCTTGGACCGCAGGGTTTGAAAAATAATCGGCTATTAAACCTTTTCCCAAAACGATAGCGACTGCCAAAACAAGCCCAAGAAATATTTCAATGAAGAAAACGGTGTTGATTGTTCTGGCTCGCAGAGAGTCATCCATGGTTTTTTCTTTGTTGTTAAAGTAATAGGCCAAAGCATCCCCCATTCCCAAAAGGATGATGGAGGTTCCTGTAGCAAGGACCAGATTGGCCTGCGCATAGGTTCCATAGCCTTCCAGGGTGAGGCCGGTAGACAAGATTTTGGCGGAAAGAATGCTGAAAAGCAGAGAGAGACCCTTGGAAAAAGCTAAAAATACAGAATCCCAAGAGGCCCCCTTGATGCTGAATTTTTTCATTTGTTTTCCCCTTGAGGTGGAGTTAAATGTTTGACGATTTTTGCAGGATTTCCGGCCACTACGGTATAGGGCGGAACATCCTTCGTAACGATGGAACCGAGTGCGACGATGGAGCCTTTGCCGATCGTCACGCCCTTCAAAATGCGGCTGTCTCTGCCGATCCAGACATTGTCTTCAATCGCGATTGGCTTACTTTCGGCGTATTTCCAGCTCCAAAGCTCATCATTTAAATAGTCTTCACACAGACTTAATTGGAGACGTGCTTCGGGATCGACAGGATGGTTGTTATTGTCAAGAAGAATGACATTGTTGGCAATGATGACGTTGTTCCCGATGGTGATCTGCTCTTTTGTTTGGATCATCGTTCCGGGCCCGACATACGTGTGGTCACCGATGGAGATTCTTCCACCGTGAAGCGCGTGAATTTGTCCTCCAAAGGTACAATGCTTACCAATCACGATGTTTTCTTTTGGCATGTTGCTCTTGCACATGACACCCGGAAGAAGGACTAATTCCTTTGGATCTGCTGTTACGCAGCGTAAGAAGTTTTTGTCAGCTTTTTTTTTGCGAAACCTTCTATAGAACCGAATCATAGATATCTCCTTTGGGTTTGATTTGACAAAAGGCATGGCGCATCATAGGAAGAAGAAGAACATGAATCTGTAGTCACCAAACATCGTCAGTGTCATAGCGTAGGTGAGCCAAACCCATTTTATCATGAAAAGGAGAAAAGAATTTGAGGCTTTGTTTTTCTTATAATCTTGCATATGGTGATACATCTGAAGGAAGAAATAAGCGAAATAGATCAAAAAGCCAATAATACCAATATTCAAGAGAAGATCTACGTATTCGTTGTGAGCGGCGGCGGTCATTTCACCCAAACTCGTTTTGATGGTGCTGGCGGCATTCATACCAATCAGCATTTTGAAAATTTTTTGGTTTGTAAAATATTCCCAGTGCTTTGCTACCAGACCGGTTCGATTTGACGTAACGTCGTTCAAGTCGTTTTCGAAAAGACTTCCTAACTTGTCCTTGATACGGAGGGACAGGTTGCCTAAAACAGGCAAATCTCGATCGCTTAGTCCTACAAAATACAGTCCTACAAGAATGGACAGCACTATCGCGATGATGATTAGCGTTTTCAAGCTGAATTTTTTGGCGACGAACAAATAGATAGGCCAAAGAAGCGCGTTGACAACGATCATCGTGATGCTGAGTGTGGAAAGCATCATGGCGTAAATTGTGATTATCAAAAGTATGCGCAGTTTGGGAGAGAAGAGCTTGAGGGTCAATAAAGCGAATACTGCGACGGTAAAGAAGAAGCCCATATAGTTGGGGTCCTCGAAGGTGGCAATATAACGCACGATCTCTACGTACTTGCCGTCCAAGATCGCGCCGCCTTCAATGGTTCCGCCGGTCAAAAGACCCGTGACAAAGGAGAGCAGAGCGGTCAATACATATATTGAGAAAAAGCGGCGCAGGTTTTCTTGCTTGTTTAAATAATGGTTGATTAAAATCAGGACACAAAAAATGTCAAGAATAGCGAAAACAGCGCGCCGCACACCATCAGGAGAAACTACGACGATAGAGTAGACGGCGAAGATGAAAAAAGGTAAAATGTGGCTCTTGCGTATTTTTAAATTTTTTGCTTCCGATAGAGCGATCAGCAGAAAAATGATCGTAAAATACCGATAGACGGACATGCCTGCCAGCTGCCCCAAGGGTGCATAGTAAAACAGCATCACGGGGAAAGCAAGGTAGATCTGCTTGGTGCCGAAGAGCAAAAGACAAGCGCCCAAAATGATGCAAGATAAAATCGCTTGCGGCACAATTCCCGTGGCTAAGGCGCAAAGCAAAATGATCAAAAGCAAGCGCGAGCTATAAAAGGGAAGCTTTTTGTTGTTTTCCTTAAAAGCGTGTTCCTTTGTTATTGTCGTTTGAGTTTTCATACGTCACCTAAACTGTTATAAATATTTTTCTTCGATCTCTCTCATATACTCACTGTTGCCGTATTCGCGGGAGAGAAGATAATCTTTTGCTTCTTTCAAACGCGAGGGATCGTTTATCAAGTTCAAGAGCGGTTCTGCGGCTGTATCGTCTCCGTTTTCGATGATAAAGCCGTCTGTGCCGTCTTGGATCTGCTCATGCGCCGACAGATACTCGGTCACGAAGGGAGGCGTTCCGAGAATCATACTTTCTGTTACGGTCATAGGCTTCCCTTCATACCTGGAAAGCATACAATAGAGGTCGGCTTGCTTAACGAAGGGAAGGGGATTCATGCGGTTGCCTACTGCCTTGACGTGTTCCTCAAGCCCCTCGGCGCGGATCATGTCGCGGAAGGTCTCTAAGGAAGGACCGCCACCCACGACTACCCAAAGGAAACGCTTTCCGGCTTCCTTCAGCTTTTTGGCGCAAAGGAGAGAGCGGTCGAGTCCTTTGGTGGAAATATCGACGCGGCATACAGTCACGAGCTTGAAGCAATCGGAATTTTTAAAGGAAAGATAATCGTTGTCCGCCAGGTCCTCTTGCTCAGCTCTTGCTCGGATCGTTCTGCTGTCCGTGATGTTTAACACGGTCACAGCCTTGTGGGAAAACTCCGGCATGGTATCGCAAAAAGCTTCCTTGCAGTTGTCAGCCACGAATACCAGCTTGTCTACCTTTTCCATCCAGGGCTTTTCCAGCGCGGGGATGGCCGCTATGTTGGCAAAGGTGGAATGAAGCCAGCCGAGTTTTTGACTGGCTGATACGTTGAAGGCAATGTATTTATCCGACCAGCCTTCCATGTAACCGATAGCAATGTCGTAATGCTTTTTGCTTTTCTTCGATAAATGCTTGGCTTGGAACTCTACCAAGACTTGTCCGGACAGTCCCTTTTTTCCTGCTTTTTTGTTGGCTCTTCGCGCTTTTACCAAAGCACCGCGCAAAAGGGATTTCGCAACCTTTATCAGGCGTCCCACCTTGCTGTCGTATTGAGCTGCGGGTGGTAATACATGCACGCCTTCCGGAACACTTGAGAGCAAGGGGCCTCTATTCCTGTAAAGCTGCAGGTCCACGTCGTACTTGCTTTTGTCGATACAACTGAGAAAAGCAAGCAGACTGGTCGTGCTGCCACCTACGATCATTTCGTAATAAGATATTAAAACTTTTTTCTTGTTCATCTGTATCTCCGTAGGTTTTTTGTGCTTTGCGATGTAATACGATCTTGCAGAACTTCAAGAAATTAAAAGGAGAATCTTTTCGGCTTGCGCGCGCGAACTTTTTTGCTCTTTCACGAACCAATAGGCGGAGTAGCCTTTCTCAATGAGGGCTGTGTCGTGTAAAGAAAAAACGGACTTAATGCTTTCAGCCATTTCTTCCGTCGTTTCTCCCGAAAACGTGAAGATATGATCGTAATATTCGTCAGGAATTCCGGGGAGCTTGTTGGCAAGAACGGGAGTGCCCGAGGTCATATATTCCATGTTTTTGGACGGAAAGGAATATTTCGTAAATTCTCCTGTAGAGGGTCTTGGATTGATCAGAAGGCAAACTTTTTTTTCAAGCGCCACCACGTCCTGATTCATCATAACGCCGTGATAAACTACGTTTTCATTTTTCTCGGCTAGCGCCTTTAATTCGTCGGTGTAGGGACCGGCGCCGCAGATGTGCAGACGGCAATCGGGGATCTTCGCCAGCAGAAAGGCGTCTACCATGCTTTTGACGCCGTATTCTGCGTCTAAGAGACCGGCGTAAAGACAGGCGCGTTCCTTAGAGGAAGCCGCATCGGGGGCGTCGCAGGGCGCATCCTCGTCGCAAACCCCTTCCACGATGGTGTAAGGCTTGTTTTGGGGATTGAGTCTTTCATTCATGGCTTCCGTCAAAAATACGTAGTGGGTACATTTCCCTATGATCTTATGGCAATACTTGACCATTTTCTCGGTGTGGCCTGTGACCATAAGCTCCGGAATGTCCGTTACAATCCCCACGCAGGGCTTTCTCCGCAACCGCCCGGCGGCAACGGCGCCCATGGCAACGGAGATGTTGAGAACATCACAAACGACGGCACTTTTTTTGCCGCCCACATGAAAGAAAGTGTGCAAAAAGGAGAAGCACAGGATCAATGCGTTTTTAAGAAAACGCACGTTAAAAACAGGAAGATACCGAAAAACGGTATTTCCGTTTTTCTTTTTTCCCAGTCGAACAACGCGGGAAGAGCAATTCCTTTTGGTAATGGGGGGCGAAGATATGGCATACACACGCGAGCCGTTCTTCTCAAAGCCCTTGATTATCAATCGGTTAAAGCGTTGCGCTTGTTGCCCGGGGATGTTGGCGGCATCGCGGAAAAGCGAAGCAAAATCCTCTTCCCTCATCACACTGGAAGCATACACTATTTTACTCAGCTTTCGCACCTTGCAAAACCTCTTTTATTCTTTGATTGCCATACTCTACTTCGGCGAGAACGCGATCTAATTCTTTATCGCTTTTTTCTAAGAAAACAGCACTATTCAACCCACAGTAGTAATTATAGATTGCCTCCGCAAAATCTTCGTCAAAGGGAGAGCATTCCAATCCGATACCGTATTTTGTGCATAGAGAACCCATAAGGCTTCCCTTTGCGCAAAGCTGTGGCAATCCAAACAAGGGACCGTCGTAGTATTTGTTTGACATGGCAATCGGCATGGTTTTATCATCGAGGTCGAATATGTTATGAATCATGTCCGTGTTTTTTGCCATTTCCAGACGATCTTTAGGGAAATATTCACCGTGGAAAAAGACGTTTTTATATTTTTGCGTGCTTTCTTTCATCAAGGTCAGCATACCGCCCTGTGCCCGTCCGTAATAGTGCAGCTCGAAGCGTTCGTCGCCGCCTAATTTTTGGATGATAGCCTCATTGCTTTTTTTGTTTCTGATCAGTCCCCAAAAAGCGATGCGGATGGGGGTGTGCTTTTTTCTCGGCAGAAGGTCTGCAATATCCTTGCGAAAGGAGACGTTCGTGATATTGTGGCTGCTCAGCGGTCTTGGGTCGTTGGGCAAATACTTGCGAAACCCGTCGGAGCTGGTGAAGCACAAAATGGAATTTTGGGCGATCTTTTGCACCAATTTTCCATAAAACGAAATTTCCTCATAGGTAGCGTCGCGGTAATCGAATATATACTTCTTTTTATATTTGGCGGTCAAAGTGCGGTATATGGAAATTCCTGTGGTGGAGTGAAGGATGATAAGGAAATCGGGGCGCAGATCTTTTATGATCTTTTTTGCGAATCGCCCATATTTTAAAATGCCGGGAATCTTTTTTCTTAAGGGAAGCGCATCGGACATGGGGTAATCAAAGGTGTGCCCTTTTACACCGTCAGGCAGCGCCACGTCAGGATTATCGTCTCGCTTCCAGTAGATTAAGTGTACGTCGTTTTCCTGACGGTCGATCTGGTCGAGATAAAAGTGCATATAGGGCATATACTTTATTTTCGTGAAGCCCAAAATTGCGATCTTCATCTTTCACCAATCTCCTTAAACAATTCGATATACTTCTTTGTGTTTACGGTTCTGGAATATTCAGCGGCTCCGTATTCCTTCGCCCTGTTGGCATATTCATCGCGAACGGCAGGATTTTCGTACAAGTACAAAATATCCTTTGCCACCTTGTCCGCATCCGCTACGTCAGCGGAAAAGCCGATTTTTTCTCTTTCAAACATTTCGCCGTAATCACTACCCTCATCTACAGAGTTGACGATCACACGGCGGCAGGCCATCAAAAGTCCCGCTTTGCTGGGGACGGAGTTGCCAATGACGCCTTTCTGCAAGGGGATCAAGCAAACGGAGCAGGCACTGTACACGTCAGAGACCATATCCTGCGGCTGTAAAGGATAGAACACGATGTTAGTCAAGCCACGCGCGGCGGCCTCCTTTTCGAATTTATCCTTTCGAACACCGTTCCCGATCATTTGGAATTCGATGTCGGGATAGTCCTTGAGCCTTTCGGCAACGTCCAGAACGACCTTAGGGTTAAAATTTGTTCCCATCGTGCCTGCATACTGTACGTAGAATTTTTCCTTGGACAGCTCGGATTGCCGGGCGAAACGGTTTTCTTCCCAGGGAATCTCCTTTACGGCCGTATCGTCATACCAGTTTACGATGACGTGGATCTTTTCCTCGGGCACGCCTTGCTCCATGAGCTTGACCTTCATGTCCTCGGATATTGCCGTGAAGACCGTAACCTTTTTATATGCATGGCGTTGCATCGCGTAAAAGATCTTTTGCATCCATTTTTTAGGCATCGAGCCGTTTGCAATGGCACTGCCGGGGAACATATCCTGGCTATTGAATATTACAGGTCTCTTCTTGGCGAAGTGTCGCGCGTAGCATAGGGTGAAAAAAGAAGTGACGGAGGATTGAATAAAGATCATGTCATAGTCGTTATTCTTCCGAATGTGCTTGCGGAGCCTCCAAGAGTACCAAGCCGCTTCTAAATATCTTTTGACAAATTTCTTTTTGTTTACCGGTTTGCAAGCCACCTCAGAGTAGGAAAAATTTTCGTGGTGCAAGATAGTATCGGGAAAAGCCGGCATATCGGCATTCACATAAGTTCGTTGTACCGCGTGGATTTTGATGCCGACGGTCAAAAGATCCTCCATCAAGGCCTTCATCAAATGCCAAGAGGGATTGGGGCGTCTCAAAGTGCTGGCCAAAAATAGAACTTTCATAAATACTCCTATCATTTCTTTAGGGATTTCTTGAGCGAGAAAAGTAGATGCGAAATGCCGGACTGAGGGGTTTTATGTGAGGATTATTTGGCTTTTTCGCTTTCCTCCGAGGTTTCCTCGGCGACGGCTTTCTTAACCGAAAGTCCTTCCAGCTTGCCAATATACATGGCCACAAGGCCTACTACAATGGCAAGCGAGCCGAGGATAATGACCCAAGGGTAGTACTGCTCGTAAAGGAAGACGGAGATCGCTTCGCCCGCCGTGCCGCCGACGCAAATAGCGATGATGAAGGGAATGAGGGGAAGCGCGCCGGCGAAGAAGGAGATAAACATCATAATACCATATGCTTTGTTAAGCACTTCAAAAATCTTTTTTCTCATAATTCTCTCCTTTTTAACCGATCAGTCCCCACAGGGGAAGCCAGCCGAGCAAGATCACTACGGACAAGAGGTAATGCAGGGTGATCCAAATGCTACAGTTTAATAAGGTGGGCTTCAGCTCCGACTGCGCGATACCCATACCGGTGTATACGCAAGCGCAGTAGGGAGGGGTCACGCCGTGCATCGCACCGCAGATGCAGGGCAGCATGGCGGCGGCAAGCATGGGGTTTCCACCCGCAGATGCCAAAAGCGTAATAATAATGCCACCGAAAATTTTAACCTGCGAGGAGCCGGGAAGGAGCATGCCCAACACGGCGGTGAAGAGCGGAACGATAAAGCAGAGCGCCACATAGTTCATATTAAACGACGCGAAATATTCGCCGATGGCGTTTTCTACCTTTAAAAACTCGAACACGTTGGCAACGAAGTAAGCAAAAAGCACGAGCGCCGCGGTGGGGACGACCTTCAGCATGCCCTTCGTGACATGCTCAAGCAGCATTTTGGGAGAGGATTCCTTGATGGTCTTCTTTCCCGAAAGAAGGATGCCGCAAATCACGATCAGTCCGGGGATGAAGAGAAGCAGGCTCTTGTCGAGTGCGCTGGCTCCCGCTTCTCCCAAACGGGAAACGAAGAAGGCGTTGAATTTGCTGGTGAGGAGGAAGGGGACAAACACGATGATGGGGAGGAAAATGGCTTTCCAACCATGACGCAATGCTTTGCGAAGGCTGGGTATGTCTTCCTTTTTCATGGGCTCTACCTTGTAGTAACGGCACATAAAGTACATCGTTACAATACGCTGCAGAACGAACCAAAGCGCGATGCCCCAAAGGAGGATCCAGTATTGCGAAAGGGTGTAGGTGTTGGGGTAAAGCTTGTCAAGAAATGCAAAGGCGATGGCGATCATGCCGGCGGGCGGGATCATATTGCCCATCGTCGAGGCGTGAGCCTCTACGTTTGCCGCAAGATGTCTGGGAAAGCCCGAACGGATCATGGCGGGAATGGTGAAAACGCCCGTGGTTGCCACGTTGCCGGGGCCGCTTCCGGAAAGGGAACCCATATAGGAGGAGCCAATGATGGCCACGAAGCCCGCGCCGCCACGCAGTCTGCCGAAAATGGCGAGAATGATAGCGATACAGTCATCGATTACGGTCGTCTTGGAAAGCAGCGCGGCCGAGATGATAAAGACGAAGATGACATATAGTGTGTCCTCTTTTAGTGCTTCCCAAATAAAATTGCCGATCTGACCGAAGACGGCAGGGTTGATGCACCCCGCGACGACGACCAGCACGATGAATGAGTAAAGCATGCATTCGTAAAGCGGTCTTTTCAGGATGGAGAAGCCAAAGATCGCCACCGCAAATACGATAGCAAGATACAAAAGCTCTACAGGCATAAAAAACTCCTTTTTAATGGATTTTGAGAGAAATCAAAAGTTTGTCGTGGTGTGTATGGCGTCGAGACAACGCTCATAGGTAAGCGGCTCAAGCTGCATTTCTTCGCCGCTTTCGGAAAGAATGCGAAGCGTGTCGCTGATTTTGACAAGGGTGTTCGCTAACGCCTCGGCCGTCTCGCCCACCACGTGGATTCGCAAGCAAATACGCTCCAAAGCATTGGAGTCCGGAATCTCGGTTCCTTCCTTGCACATCACGGTCACGCCCAGCACGCCGTTCATGGCCTTGACCTCTTCCACGCCGAGCATTTTGCCAATCTTGCCCGCCTTCAATCCCACGTAGTAGTTGCAACAGGGATGGCGGAAACGAGGATTGTCAAGCGTAAGAATGGGGGCATCGTTCATTTTTCCCGTCAGGGCGTAGTTGATCATGGCGTTCAAGGAGTTTACGCCCCACTGATACTCGGTCAATACATAATTTTGCGCGCCACCCATGCGGAAGCCCGCTTCAAATATATAGAAACGGCTGTTTTTGTAAAAGCCTTGCAGCGTCATTACTCCGTTTTGGATGTTCAAAGCGGAGAAAAGCTTTTCTACGCCGGCGTGAACGTTCTCGTAGTATTCGTCGATGTATTTGCTGGGATAAACGTGGAAAATCGGGAGAATCAAGCTCTTGTTTTCGCTTTTCGCAAAAACCTTGGTAAAGGAAGAGGTAAGAGAGGTGACACCATCCTGAATGGTGTATTGGAAGAAGACCTCGTCTGCATCGGTGATCAATTCCTCGATGATGACTTCCTTTTTCTTCGACCATTTCAGAGCTTCAGCATAGAGGGCATCAAAATCCTCCGCACGATAGCAAGCGTTCATGCCGCGTGCGCCGGACGAGTCGGTAGGCTTGAGCATCACGGGAAAGGGAAGTGCTTTCACGTCCTCTTCCGTGTAGTTCTCGGGCAGACGGTATTCGGGTACGACAGGCACGCCGCAGGTGCGGCAATACTCTTTGAAAAGCGCTTTGTTGGCGAGGATGTCCCATTCCTTTTGGGTGGTGTAAAAACGCGCGCCTGTCCGCTCGCTCACCTGTGCGGCGGGGGCAATGTTGATTTCGGAGGAGCCGACGAAAATGCCGTCCACCCCTTCCTTACGAACGACCTCGCAAACACCGTCGATGTTTTGGGTGTCTACCTGATAGAAGGCATCGGAAATTTTAGCGATAGGAGTATCGGCGTCGCGACCGAGAGCAACGGTACGGAAGCCCTTTTCCTTTTTGTATTTCTCAATATCCCTTGCGTAGGCGCCGCCGCCCATCAAGAGAAGCGTTTTCCCTTTTAAGTTCATAAGAGTTGTCCTTTATTTGTTTTTTTCAAAAACCTCGGTTAAGATTTTTACGGTGTCCTCGCCGAAGAGAGGGCCGTTGTTGAGCTGGTGGAATTCACACGAACCCTTGGCAAGATTTGCCTCTACCATGACGGGATCGCCATTATCGGTGATGGCAATATCCCAAGAAACAAGCTTGAAGTGGGGAACCATCGGGTGCGCCTTCTTTACAAGCTCCTTTGCCTTGTCGAAGGAGGGAAGCTGATAACCGGTAAAAACAAATCCGTTGGTCGGGTGTGTGTCAAATCGGTCGCCGTTGAGTTTGAAGGCGCGACTTTTTAGTGTTCCGTCTTCGTTGATGCCCACTGTAATGCCGCCTCGAGAGGCGTTGTCTACCTTTTCGCCACCGACGCCGACTCTTATAATGGCAGAATAAATCTTTACACCGTTTTCCGAAAGCAACGAAATGATTCTTATGGTGTTCACGGAGCTTTCGTGGATGGCACTGATATCCTTGTGCTGCCTGATAGCTTCTTGAATCACAATGTCACCCTTCGCCTTGCTAAGAAAAGCCTTCAGTTGCTCGTACGTATCGCCCTTTTGTGAACTGATATGTGCAACGCCGTAACCGCCGCAGGACGAGGAGGCCTGCTTGACGAAAAACGAAGACTCGCTGAGAACAAGATCTTTCAAACGGGAGGTGTCGATCAGCTCGCGATTTCCCGAATACCAGAGCCCACCAATACGAAAGGCAATAGAACGGGGCTGAGGCACGCCTGCGAAAATGGCAGGATAATAGCACTTGTTGTCTAAAAACTTTTGTTCTGCACGGCAGTTGAAGTACTCGTCTACAAAATTAAGGTAGATGTCAGAGGGAAGATAATAGGGAGAAAATTCTCCTGTTTTTTGCGTGTAAAATCTATGAAAAAGGCCATTTTCCTTTTTCACGTACGGCTGATAAAAGTCCTTTGCAGCACGCAACTCTTACTTGGACAAGGAAAAAGCGGGATCTGTTTGTCTGTCTGCCAGGTCTCTTGTGTACTTTCTGATAGCGCGTCGCTTGAAATGCTCGTAAAATCCAAAGTATAAGTCTCGAAGCTTAAATTCGTTCATCGTTCTTGGCGATCCTCCTTTTGGTCGCTTGTCCGTTTTTGCTTTGCAAACGCTTCCAGTATGGCGTCAAGCTGGGGCTTGAAGCCCTTTTGGTTTGGCTCTTGACAGATATTGAGGTCACCGCTGGGATTGGCTTCGATCAAGCAAACATCATCGGGCATAATGGCGATGTCCCAGCCGACGTAGTGCAGGGCGGGTACCTTTCTTGCGACCTCGTCTACCAGTGCAAGGCACTTGTCCCAGTATGGAATTTCAAATCCGGGGAGAAATACACCGGAATCGGGATGTCTGATGATGTGAGTGGCTTTTCTGCCTGCGGCACATGAGCAAACTCTTCCGCATTCCGCATCTACCAGCATAACGATGCCGCCCGCGGAATGATTGTCTACAAATGAGTCGCCAACGCCGCAACGCAGCGCGGCAAATAAAACGGACACCATTTCGCCATCGAAGAACGTGGCGATACGAAGCGAGTTGATGGATTGGGGGTGAATCGCCGCCATAGCGGGATGCTGTGGAATACATGCTTCCACAACGCAAGCACCCTTCTTGGAAAGACCTTCCCAGCATTCGTGAGGATTTGTGACTTTGTCAGCAAAAATTTTGACGATGCCCTCGCCACCCCCGGTACGAATGGGCTTTACAAACACGGCACCGTGTTCGTTTAAGAAATCAAAGAAGACTTGCTCGCCGCAATCGGGAGAAACGATGCTTTCCCGTTTCAAATATTCCGCAAATGCCTCGTTAAATTTGTCCTTATCTTGAACCAGTTGCCTTTCGTTGCTTCCGTAGCCCGCGTTTACGGTGTTGTAAAAACGGTTTTTATCCCTTGCTGTCGCAAAGGTTTTTCTGTCGCATCTTCTTTTTTTGTAAAAGCGAAAGAAAAAATAGTCGGAGATGGTGGCGCCGTAAAGTATATTGCAGATGACGATATCAAAAAGGAACTTGAGGAAAAGAAATCTTCCGTGCAAGCCTTGCGAATCCATATATCCGCGTATTTTTTTGAAATAAGCTTTTATCTTCCTCATAGCGGTGTCTCCTTAAAGAAAAGCATTCTTTGGTGGCGCGATCTTAAGCTCTTTTAGGATCGCGTCCATTTCCTTGCGGTAGCCACGCTGAAGAGGACACTGGAATGCCACGATGCCGCCCTGCCAGTTGCCTTCCTGCATGACCCAACCGTCATCGGTCAGGGCGATATCCCAACCGCAGTAGCGGTTGTCGGGAACGACCATAGCGAGCTCTTTGGCAAGCTCTTTGGCCTCTTCAAAACGAGGAATTTTAAATCCGATAAGAGGGTGTCCTGTGTCGGGATGCACGCTATAGAAACGTCCTTTCTCATCCGCGGTAGAAATGATCTCACCTTCTTCGTTCAACGCGCAGAAAATGCCGCCGCTTCCGCCGTTATCCACACAAGCAGAGCCTCTTCCCACTCTCCATGCAAAGGGCAAAAATTCAATTCTGTCATCAAAACGCACGGTGAAGATGCGCATTGTGTTTACGCTTTCGGGATGCACCGCAGCCAATTCCGCACATTGGCGAATCAATTCTTCAGCAACAAAACCGTTTGCATACTCATTTTTTAAAGTGGCGCACAATTCTTTGAAATCCTTGCCTGTACAGTCAACGATTTTGATGCCGCGGCCGTTGCCGCCGTTGAAGGGCTTAATAATGAAGCGAGGATGTATTTGCACAAAGGACTGGAATGCCTTCATGGCGGAGGCGGACCAACCTACGACCTCCACCAGGTCTCTCTTGAAGTACTTGCCAAACACCTCGTACGTCTTTCCCTTGTCGTCGAAAATCATTTGGTTTTTTGGATCGTTCAATTTTTCGCAATAGAGCGCGCGCTCTCTCGTGGGAATGAAAAGTCTGCGATCCTCTTCGCTTCTGTTTTCGAAGTGGTACATCACATACTCTTCAAAGCCGACGTTAAAGTTTTTCGCCTCGCGCATCATGTCCTCGGCAATTTCCGATAACTCCTTCTCGGTTTTGTCGGGGTACGCACTCTTCGCGGTTGCCAAGGCGGTGTCAAATTTGTACAAACGCATGATTCGCTTTTTGCGAAAACTTTTGCCGAGCTTGGTTGATAGAACGAACGTTCTGGCTTTCATGTACAGACGATTCATGGTGTCCTCCTGCTTTTCGTTTTTTGCTTTTACTTTACGATGACTTTTGCCGTTTGTAAGGCTCGTTCGCAAGCCTCGACGGCGCGCTCCGCCGTGTCTGCTTGCGCGATAACGAAGCCTACGCGATCGGTGCTGCTTCCGATGCCGCACACGGTGTCTCCCACCTTTTTGGTGAAGGAGATCTCTCTGACGCCCTCAATCTTGGTGGCGCGTTCCGTGCCGTCGATGCGGACGATCTTGCCGCAAGGGGGATCAAAGAAGCGGATAGCGCTTCCTTTTTCCCATTTCGGGGTGATATCGGGCGTTTCGCCGCAAGCGATGCGGATGGTGGCCTCGATCATGTTAATGCCGGTAGAGAGGGGAACGAGATGGGTCGTGATGCAATCGCCGCCCATGCGCGCGCCAAGCTCCACCATGCGAGGGCCGTTTTTCGTGAGAATGATCTCCACATGAGCGGGGCCGTTCTCAATGCCTACCGCCTTGACGGCGCGAGAGGCAAGGTCTTTGATCTTGCTTAGGTCTTCCGCGGGCAGTCTGCTGGGTTGGCTGTGTCCCATTTCCACGAAGTGAGGTGCGCCTGTCGTCAGTTTGTCTGTTACGTTGAGAACGTGCGGCTTACCGTCGAGTGTGATGATCTCCACGCTCACCTCGGGGCCTTGCAGATATTCTTCCACGATAACGCTTCCGCCACGGCCGCTTTCGGAGCTGTAACGAATGGCATCGCGAAGCTCGTTTTGGTTATGGATCAGCATAACGCCACGGCTTCCCGAATTGTCGGTGGGCTTGCTGATGCAGGGGAAGGAGAGCTTGTTTATGATAAGATCAAGCTCCTCGGGACGGGAAAGGATGAAATACCAAGGATGCTCTACGCCGGCGGCTTCAAACGCTTTGATCATCTCTCCCTTGTCGGTGGATTTGATTGCCGTGTCAAAGGAGATGCCGGGGAGTCCCAGTCTCTCGCACGCCTTGGCGATGGAACGCATGGGCATATCCGTGGCCAAGGTCATAATACCGTCAGGCTGAAAAGCGACGGCGGTTTCGGTCACGCCATCCACGTCAATGGTGCTGATGTTGAAATACTCGTCCGCAAAGGGAATGCCGATGGCGTTCGGGTCGTAATCTATGACACCGACGTAATACCCAAGCTCCTTTGCCAGCTTGATGGCAGGGAGCTGGAGAATGGATGCGCCGATGATAAGCAGCTTTTTCATTCTCTTCCTACCTCGGCCGCCTCTTTTTTCTCTTCGGGAGCCTCCGCAGAGCTGTCAGACGTTGCTTCGACGGTAGCCTCCTCGTGCTTTTCGGCAGGCTGGGCGGCATCGGGCGTTACGTATATGTTTTTTCGTCCCAAGACCGAGAAGACGGTCGCAAAAAGAATTTTGATGTCGAGCCAAAGAGACATATGCTCTACGTAGTACACGTCGTTCAGCATTTTTTGCTCGGAACCGATGGAATTTCTAAAATACGCTTGGCTGTATCCTGTGATACCGGGACGAACGTCGAGTCGTCTTTTGTGGGGCTCATCGAGATTTTCGTAGCCCTTATAGTTTGTCGTCAAGTGGGCGCGAGGACCGATAAAGCTCATATCCCCCTTCAGTACGTTGAGAAACTGGGGAAACTCGTCGATGCTGGTCTTTCTCATGAATCTGCCGACCTTGGTCACGCGGGGGTCGTTTTCGCCGTTGTAGGTCGAGCCGTCCGCGTTGCGCAGATTGGGAGAGTTCACCTTCATAGAGCGAAGCTTGTACATCTTGAACACCTTGCCCTTGTGTCCAAGACGAGGCGCGTTGTAGAAAACAGGTCCTCTGTCGGTCAAAAAGATGATGGGAGCAAAGATGAGGATGATGAGCAAAACGAAGGGAAGGGCAATGAGGGAGAGAAGGATGTCAAACAACCTCTTGAAAAACTTGTAAATCATTTGATGTACCCCTTTAGGATATCGATGTAATTTTGCGTTATGTACGCCACCTCTTCATCCGTCAGACGGGTGTGAAGGGGTAGGGTTATTTCGTTCTCAAAGCGCGCGTAGGCGCGAGGGAAATCCTTAATATCGAAGCCGAGATTCTTGTATGCGGTGTGCATGGGCAGAGGCTTGTAATGTACGTTGCAGGCGATGCCGCGCTCTGCCATTTTCGTGATGATCTCGCCTCGCTCGGCGAGGCGGATGCCGGGGATCCTGGTCAGATACAGATGCCCCGACGACTCGTACTCTGCCGTGTAGTGGGGAAGCACCTCGACTCCCAAGGGGCAAAGTGCCGCGTCGTAAGCGGCAACGATCTGCTTGCGTCTGTCTAACATAGCGGGATAACGGTCAAATTGCTTGAGACCCATGGCGGCGGCGATGTCCGTCATATTACACTTGTACCAGGTGCCCACGATATCGTATTCCCAAGCACCGAGCTTGGTCTTGGCCAAAGCATCCTTGTTTTGTCCGTGTAGGCTGAAGAGCTGCAGCTTTTTGTAAATATCCTCGTTGCTCACACCGGGAATGGTGCGCCAGGTCAAGGCACCGCCCTCGGCCGTGGTAAGGTTTTTCACAGCGTGGAAGGAGAAGGAGGAGAAATCGGCAACGCTGCCGATCATCACACCCTGTCTGGATGCGCCGAAGGAGTGGGCGGTGTCTGCCATCACGGCCACGCGTCCCAATGCCCTTTGCATATCGTTCTTGGGGGTGAACAGATGCCGCTTTGACTCTACGATTTTAAAAATCCTATCGTAATCGCAAGGCACACCGCCGAGGTCTACGGGAATGATGGCCTTGGTCTTTTCGGTGATGGCGGCGGCCAAGGCATCATAGTCCATCTCGTAGCTGTCACTTTGCACGTCTACCAAAACGATCTTTGCCCCAACGTGGGCAATGACCGAGGCAGAGGCTGTATAGGTATAGGCCGAGGTGATGACCTCGTCACCCTCGCCGATTCCGAGTACGCGCAAGGCCATTTCGGCGCAAGCGGTCTGAGAGTTCAGGCAAACGCATTTTTCGGTGCCAACGTAGGCAGCAATTCGCTTTTCGAGCTCTTTGGTTCTGGGGCCCGTAGTGATCCAACCGGAACGCAGTGCTTCCGCGACCTCTTGTACCTCTGCCTCGCTTATATCGGGCGGAGAGAATGGGATTGACATAAAGTTGACCTTCATAAGGTGCCTCCGTTTGATGTTGGAATGTAAAGCCTAACCGAGCGCTCACGCGCTATCCGGCAATATTATTATTTATAGGAAAACGATTTTACCGAACTATTATAGCACAGACGGAATGAAATGTCAAGGGAGAACCGGCCACCAAAATTCACAAAAAATGGATATATTCCGAAGGCACACCTTGATTTTTGGCAATTTTGAACAAAAAAGAAAGAATGATTTCGGCAATATGCTGTTCGCAATTTGCAAAAAGGTCACAGATACGTAGTTTTTTTGAAATGAAATAGAAAGGAAATCCACATGAAATACAACAGAAAAACGCCTTTTTGCGCTTTTTGCGGCTTGACAGATGACGGGCTGTGTGATACTATAAGGGGCGAGGATCTTGCAAAAACGGAGGAACGCATGAAGAAGATCGAAAGCTTTACCATTGACCATGAAAAACTTTTGCCGGGGCTGTACGTTTCGCGCAAGGATGTGCGCGACGGCGTGACGGTGACCACCCTTGACCTGCGCTTTCGCGTGCCCAACCGTGAGCCCGTGATGGATATGCCCGCCATCCATACCGTTGAGCATTTGGGTGCCACCTTTTTGCGCAATCGACCCGATGCGGCAGACGTGATATATTTTGGCCCGATGGGTTGCCGCACGGGTTTTTATCTCGTGCTGTTCGGCGACCTGTCTTCCGAGGAGGTTTTTGACAGGGTGCTTTCTATGTGTGACTTCATTTTGGACTTTGAGGGCGATATTCCCGGTGCGTCCGCCGTGGAGTGCGGAAATTACAGTGAGCAGAGCCTGCCCATGGCGAAATATTACGTCAGGCGGTACAGAGACGAGCTGGCGGACGCTCACCGCTTTGTATATCTGAAATAATAACCAACAGATAGCGAAAAACGCGAAAAATGGAAATCATTAGTTTCCATTTTTCGCGTTTTGTTTTTTGACTTTCAATCCAAAAGCTTGGAAAGAATAGGGTAGAGTGCCTGTGCCATGCGGTAAAAGCCTAAGTCTGTGGGATGGACGGTATCCACGGTACAATGGGCTCTGTCTTTGTCTCCAAAGAGTGCCATGGCATCGGTGAGATAGACGTTTTCGTCTCCGCGCTTTAAGGCATTCTCATAGGTTTTCTCGATGATCCGTCTGCGCCTTACGTGATCTTCAAGGGTAGGGTCATAGTTTGGCTTGCTCATGAAGATCACGGGCGTGTCGGGGCACTTTTCACGGAAAGTAAGAAAGAAAGGCTCGTGGGTGGCGGCCAGATGCTCGGGGGTGGGGGCGTTATGGTCGTAGTCCATAAC